>JAKBAI010000286.1 GCA_021809185.1 Planctomycetota bacterium | reverse complement strand
CACGATGACTATTTTGGCCTTTGCCTTTGTCATCGTCATCATCTTCGTCCTCTTCTTTCCGTTCCTTTTTCCCTTTTACTTTCTTCTCGCCACGATGACTATTTTGGCCTTTGCCTTTGTCATCGTCATCATCTTCGTCCTCTTCTTTCCGTTCCTTTTTCCCTTTTACTTTCTTCTCGCCACGATGACTATTTTGACCTTTGCCTTTGTCATCGTCATCATCTTCGTCCTCTTCTTTCCGTTCCTTTTTCCCTTTTACTTTCTTCTCGCCATGATGACTATTCTCTTCCGTTTTATCTTTATAAAAAACTCCATTCTCCTCCGAAGTCGTGTAATCTCCAATCTGATTCAAATGAATTGAATCAAGCTGAATCGGGGCACTATGAAAATGTTCAGAAAACCCAATGGATTGAATTGCAAAAAAGGATACCACGGCGATCAAGAAAACAGAAAACCTATACATCATAAAACCTCCTATCTAAACTCAAATAATCTAAGAATGACCTTAACAACGATCATTCAATCTAAAACAGTTTATCCAAAAATGCTGAGCTAAAAGTGATCTATGAATAAAATGTTTTTTATTTTCGATTTATCATTTTTTAATTTAAAACAAAAAAGTCCAAATCGTTTGGAGAAAGAAATTCTCGCGATTTGGACTTCAGAAATCCAGAACATAGGATTTAGTATATCAAGTAACTAATCTTTCTTTTCTGTAATTTTCCCTTGAGCAGATACGATAATTTCAATCCCCTTCATTGAATTTGCAGGGATGATTTCCAGCTCGAATCCCATATCGGTTTCTTTTCCATTTTTAACGACCGTCAATTCAGAAGCATCTTTGATCTTGCAACCAACATACTTTTTAGTGACTGCTTCAAGAACCGCTTTAGGTAAAGTTTGGACAGAAATCACTTTTTCAAACTCTTCGATTTCTCCTGTTCCGGTTAGAGAAACTTCATACTTTACACTACCAACCATTACGACAACTTCATAGGATGTTTTACCTTTTTCTTTCTCAACAGTTGCTTCCTTCAGTTCACCTTTAGGAAATCGTTTTTTCAAATTGTCAATAGCAGCTTTAGGGAGTTTATCCAAAGAAATTTTTTCTTCTTTTTCTTCACCTAAAATAATACTAGATCCTGTTAAACCAACAAACATGACAGTTGCTATACAAGCGAATAACATTTTGCGCCGAATCATTAAAATTCTCCCATTCTTTGTAAGTGCGGATAGGACTAACTACCCTATCTTTAACGCAATCTCATTGTATTATCATGATTTGAACTGACGGTGAACTAGAAATAAAATAAATTTTATTTATGCTTAAGTAGTGCTTCATGCTTACCTGTTAAAATAAAAAAACAATGCCTAACTCAACTGGAGAAATCTTGGAATGTAATTAGGCTATGCCATGTAGAAAGAATCATCGTCGCGATGAGTGATCTCTCTAAAAGACGAAACGAACACTTGTTTGTTTATATTATTTATGGGATTAAATCGACAATTGTTGTAACTTCGTTCTCCTGAATGTGTTATCCGAGGGTGTTAAATGAAAATAAAGTAAAAAAGATGAAATCCACTTGACCTAGACACCTTGAATTGAGATAAGCGAGCACCAGTAACCAGGGATTTATGTTTATAAATTGAATATCGATTTGGTTTGTAAACGGTATTGATCTAAGAAAGAAGAAAATCGGGACAAGAATTGTTTAATAAAAAGGAACGTTGAGTTTACTAAACATCAATTAGGCAAAATGTAAAATGAATTCAAACTTCAATAACTCTCCTTTCTTGAAGACAAGAACAGAAGGGAATAAAATAATGCAATCGATGATTACAAAAAATAATATCTATGATCAGTTCTGTAATTTTTTTCAATCGCTTCAACATCTGATCCATCAACGATTTATCTATCTGTTGATATTAATGTATATTATGGCAACTTTTTTTCCAGGATTTGGACAGATCCTAAAAAATTTGAGGGTTCCTGCCATCGCCCCCCCTGCCATCGCCCCCCTTTCCATCGCCTCCTCAGAAACAAAAACTATTCAGACCGAAAAGCTCATAGAAACTCCATCCATCACCCAAACCAGGGGATCCGATTCGAAGAACAACTTTTTTGACAAAGAAAATAAAGAACAGCCTTTCGAAAAGGTTATCAAAAAGCCGGATGGACAAATCTCGATCCAAGCTGAAATCGAACCGGAAAGTAAATCGAGAAGCAATGAGTCCAAATCGGTTGATTTATCATGGGTCACGGTAATATATTCTTACTTGGGGGCGCTGATACCCGAAATTAACTTTTCATCCATCATCTTAGGAGTGATCTTGTTTCTAGCAGGGATCCACATCCAACTTGGGGAACTTTTAAATATTATCCGGTCCCCACGGATATTATTAGCTGGGGTATTTGCCAATCTCATGTTTCCAATATTTTTTCTATTTGGCTTATTTTTCACTTTGCAAACATGGCACGATCCGAATGAGAGCCAAAGTCTTATTCTCGGTTTAGGTATCGTCGCTGCGATGCCAATCGCCGGTTCGTCAACAGCATGGTCGAATCAGAGTAGTGGTAATCTTGCCTTGAGTTTGGGATTGGTCATCACTTCCACTCTGCTTAGTCCAATCACCACCCCATTAGCTTTTTCGACTATAAAAATAATGGCAGATGCCGATTATGCTGAAGCAATGACTCGATTTACTGCCCCATCGACGATCGTATTTCTAATATGGTATGTCGTCTTCCCTTCGCTTGCTGGAATGGTCGTTCACCGGCTCGCGGGAGCAAAATGGATTCAAAAAAATCGCAGCTTGTCTAAGTTATTATCCTCTGTGCTGGTATTGCTGCTTTGTTACATTAATGCATCGAATTCGCTACCCAGTATTTTTGCCGAACCGGATTGGGACTTTTTAACTATGTGTATCTTCTTCTGTCTTGCTCTATGTATCCTCGGTTTCTTCGGGGGCTGGTTAGTATCCCTCTTTTACCATGCAACCGCTGCCGATCGTAATTCATTGATGTTCGGACTGGGAATGAATAATAACGGTACCGGCTTAGTAATTGCCGATCAGATTATCCCTGGAGCACATAGCGTCCTTCTACCGATTTTATGTTATAATCTCGTTCAACACTTTATCGCGGGGCTAGTGCAAAAGCTTTTCTGCACTCCTAAAGCTACTGTCTTAGAAAGCACAAAGTCTTCTTGATTCTACTTGCTTCAAAAAATCAAAATGGAGAGGAAGGCTCAAGCCTCCTCTCCATTTTCTTTTCCATTTTCCTCTCTATTTTCCTTGTAGTTGCCCAATAAGATACAAACTCTCATTTAGCAACACTCCATAAATGACTTCAAACGGATAAGCTTAACGGAGATGATTGCGATATATATTTTGTAAATACCAATATTCCCGCCAGTTCCGCAGCGAAGAACTCCCTGTACCAGGAAGTATATCGGGTTGATCTCAGATATCGGGGGGATCAGCTTGTCCGCTCATCAAACCCCCTCCAGCATTGTTGAACCCTGAATTATTTAAATTACTACCTGAATTAATTAAATTGCTACCGGTTAAAACGAGATTACCACTCGCTAATCCATAATCAGAACTCCCCAGCCTAGTTTGCCCACTCGAGAACCGAGGTCTTTTTTTATCTTGAAACTCCAGAATGATACAAGGGGTTCGTAACTGTTTTCCATATTCAATCCAGTAATACGCAAATGATTTCAGATTTTTAGTATTCACCACCAAGTCATCATTCGACTCACAAAACGAACTCATAAATAGATCGATTTTGTTTTTCGAATTCAACTCCATATCTCTTGGCAGTTTTGCCAATCTCTGGCAATAGTATCTGAAATCATCTGGTTTTTCGTAAACGAGATACAGAACTAAAGACCATGCAAGGGCTTGATGATCTAGATTTATCGATTCCTTTTGTAAAGAACTCGAGCCAAAATTATCTGTTGCGAATTCACCCGCTATCCCTTTTTCAGATAGAATCGAGTTTTTTTGTCTTAATATCCCTGGTTGATCTACAATAACAGAAAGCAACATTTCCACCGCAGAATAATCATTTTCTAACAAGATAGCTTCAAACCGATCGGCGAACCGTGGATTCGCTTTTCCCAATTGGTCTTTGAACCAAAACCGGATCTGAGGCTTTCCAGAAACTGATTTTTCTTGCCCTGGTTCTCGGGCTTTTTCCTGCATCGCTTCCATCTGACAACAAGGCCACTCCCCTAAACTCCCAAGCCCAAGCATCAACCAATTGGGAATAAAACCATGATTCGGTAATGAATCTACCATCTGAAAAAACTGCAAAAATGCTTGGTGAGACAACATCTTTCGCTGATCCTGCTGGTGCAGCAAATAAGCAATTAATTTCAACATCCCACAACGAATACCGGCTTCCGATAGCGAAGAAATAGTTTGCATATCTTCTCGGCTAATCCGATCACTTTTAAGAAGAGGGAGTCGATGATCGATCGGGAATCGCTGGATCATTCTCTTCAATTCGATCTCTTGAGTGGAAAGACTTTGCCGGGAGATCAAAACGGTATTTTCTGGTCTGTACCAAAGCGAACGAGCATACGGATAGGTCTGCCAACTCAACTTTGGAAGCTGAGATTGAATCGATCGAAACTCTCTTTCCTCTTCGACAAAAACAACTACTAATTTTTCATCCGGAGCTTTTAACGGCTCCCCTTGAAGGATTCGCCAGCAAAGGAAAAAATAAAACGATTGATCCCAACTATCTAATAAGTTCTGCACCACCGCTGATTCTAAAGATCGATCATGAATAACGACTCCAAATCCTGAAGAGGTAAGCGAAGCGCAATATTCCCTACCAAGCCGATTTTGCCAGCATTGTGCTATTGTTTTTTTCTGAGGAGGATTTCGTAATAATGAACGGGATTGCTCATAAACCAGTTGCTGTTGCTTGAACAACTCTTTTTCTTTTATATTGGTGAACGACCATTGCCGATAATCGTACTTTGGGTTCTGTTTCGAATCTTCATTCCACTTTTTCTCTACATCCGCCCATTGGCTCAAAAAATGGAGGCAATCAGAAACCTGTCGATGTTCCAGATATCGCCAGGCGGATCGAACTTTTTCAAAATAAGAATTTGCATTATTTAGATTTGCTCCTCGATCTTTTTTTGAGATGACAATGCCATGACGAATCTGTCGATCATCGAGAAGAGGAAAGCGACTTCCATCGGCTAGGGTCACGATGGTCAATGGAGAGGGAGATTTTTTTTTATTTCCCCGTAAAACAATCTTTAAATGTTCGATTTTCTTGATCGTTGTCGACAGAACAATATTCTGATTTGTCCTCTGATTATTTTCTGAACTTTTTGTTTCGATCGGATTTTTGACATCGACATAAAGAATAAGATCGTCCGCTATTAGAAAAACAGGATGAAATAAGAGGAGATAGGTTAAAACAAAAACAATTTTTAAGATCAATGAACTCATAATAACTAACTCAATTTTCTCTTCCCAAAAATGAGTCGAATGAAAACAGATAGGATTACAAGAATTGAATCAAATTACTGAATCAAGAAAAACCAATACAAAATAATATCAAAAAAAAGAGGAAGTTGAGCCGATCGGCTCAACTTCCTCTAGGTCAATCTTGCGATTCTTAATGTAGAGATACAAGACTACTTTTTATCTGCACCTGCTTTGGGAAGATC
>JAKBAI010000285.1 GCA_021809185.1 Planctomycetota bacterium | reverse complement strand
AAGAAGGTAAGGGCAATCAAAAAAACATTCGTAGGGACCGTTCAACGTTTAATCGGTGTCATCATTTAAACAAATAATTTTTCGAGAGCTTGGAGAACACGTTTACGAGTTTCCGCAATGGGAGCATTAATTAAAGCTCCCGCCGCCAAGCGATGACCTCCGCCGCCAAATTCTTCAGCGATTTTATCGATATCGATGTTTAATCGCGATCGGAAAGAGACTTTGGTTGTTTGAGAACTTTGTTCGATGAAAAGGATAGCGATTTCGACTCCATCGATGCTGCGTGGATAATCGATCAAATCCTCGCTATCGCTAGGAACCGAACCGGTTGCAGGAAAATCGGTTAAATAGACTTCAAGAAAAGCAACTCGATCATTCAAAGCGAAACTCAATCGCTCGATCACTCGGCCTATCAATTTAATTCGTCCTTGAGAATTGTGCTCAAAAAGATGATCATACAAGAGATTAGGATTGGCCCCCGCAGCGACCAGTTCTTTGGCAATGCCAAAAGTAGATTCATTGGTTGAAGAATGGCGAAACCAGCCGGTGTCCATAGCAATAGCTGCGAAAAGCAAACTAGATATTTGCTCTGTTAGTGGGACGTTTAGATATCGCAAAGCATCATAGATTAATTTCCCACACGCTTCCGCGCTCGTATCGACAAAACGGATCCCTCCCAGATCATCCTGAGTTCGGTGATGATCAATTACTGCTTTGGGAATATCGCGGGAGCGCATATAACTGCCAAACTCTCCAATCTGGTTCCAAGTTCCTGTATCGACAACAATAATCGCTTCATAATTGGATAGCGATTCATCCGACATGATAAAGCGATCAACCCGTTTACCTTGGTCCATAAATCGGTATCGAGGCGAGACACTACTGGGTATAACCGTTTTTACTTTTTTCCCAAGATATTCCAATCCTAGAGCCAAGCCGAGCTGCGAACCCAGAGCATCAGCATCCGGGCGAATATGAGTCATTAAAATAAAAGAAGAGGATTGAGAGATAAAGGTTGATAAAGGTTGCCAATTTATATCCATGTTTTTCCCAGATTCGATTCGATTATATTTATACGAATCTTCATTTAGTTAATTGACTCTAATCCGCTCTTAAATTTATTTACATGTAAATGCAAATTATACAGAACCAATAGATAGTGAGTGAAAAGATCTGCTATCTCGATTTTCAATCGAATGAGCTATATGCAGATCTTTTCATTTCAAATCTATTTGTCTAATGAACAACGAATTTTAGAGTGATGTTGAGGTAATCGCATAACCAAAATAATGTCTCAATAATTCGAATACCTCTTTAAATTTCTAGCTCGAAGTATCCATACTTTCTATAAGAACTTCAAAATTATCCAAGATTATGCGAATGAATCAACGAGATTTCAATAAATTCCTTGCTTCTGCCTTTAACTGATTTATTTCGACTATCAGTTTAAGGAGTATAATAAATATGAATGTTTATTTTTGAGAGATAAGTTTTGATAGGTGAATGAGAAAACTGTTTGATAATCAAACAACCATCTTTGTTTTTCTAATTAGTCTAGGAAAGTTCCATGTCTAGTAGAGATTTTATTTTTATCATGGGATTATTGTTGGGCGATTCTCTGATTGGCAAATGTCAAGATTTGCCTTGCACCCGATTTGAATTTCAACAAAAACATATGGGAACGATGTTTCAAATGGTGCTTTATTCTCCAACAAAGGAGTTGGCAGAAACTGCCTCCCAATTAGCATTTAAGAAAATTGAACAACTCAATTCTATAATGAGCGACTATGATCCGAACAGCGAGCTGATGAGATTTTGTAAACAATATCGAAACGGAAATAAAGAATTCACCTCTCTGAGCCAAGAACTCTTTGAAGTTCTGGAAATTGGGCAATCGATTGCAAAAGAATCTGAAGGTAAATTTGATATGACTATTCGACCTGTAGTTGTTTTATGGCGAATGTCCCGAAGAACTCAGAAATTCCCGGAAGGTCATGAATTGCAAAAAGCGTTATCTCTTGTTAATTATCAAGACCTAGAATTACAAAAATCGAACCATTCTGGACGTCTAAAAAAACAGGGGATGGAATTGGATTTAGGTGGTATTGCTAAAGGTTACGCCGCCGATCAGGCTTTGGATGTATTGAATAAAAGGGGAATAACCAGTGCCTTAGTAGCGGCAGGGGGGGACATCGCTGTCCGGAATCCACCCCCAGGACAGCTGGGATGGAGGATCGAAATTGCCAAGCTTCCAGGAGAGAAAAACAAATCGATTCTCCTTTTGAAGAACCAAGCGGTTTCAACTTCTGGAGATTCGGAGAATTACGTTTATATCGATGGGGTGCGTTATTCTCATTTAATCGATCCTACTACGGGAATCGGCTTGACCGGGCAAAGAAGTGTTACCGTAATTGCCCCAAAAGGGATTTTTGCCGATGCTTATACCAAAGTTGGAAGTATACTTCCCCATAAACAAGCATTGGAATGGTATTCAAAACGGAAAGGTGTGGAAGTTCGGTTGCTTTATCGACCAGACCAGAAAAGCGATTTTCAGATAACGACCAGTTCTGGTTTTAATCGCTTTTTAGTTCCCAAATAGGGATGAATACCCAAAGGGTTCATCAGAAACGAAATCAAGGGAATTTAAGTTAAGCTGTAGGTCAGCAAGAGCCAAAATTGGTATGCATCCTCTTACAAAAAAATCAGCTCGAACTCTTCATGGACTGGCCATTATCATTATGTGCTTTGTTTTCATTGGAGATTTAGAAGCTCCAATGGGTATGACGATCAGCTCAGTCTATATTCTTGTTGGTGTTATTTCGGTGGCTTTTGACCCACCTCTCATCGTTTTTGCTTACGCGATCGGCTGTACCTTGTTGATGCTTTTGGCGATGGTGTTGCGAAAACCTGCGGATGGTTTCGGTTGGATGCAATGGAGTAATCATTTAGTCAATTTTGGGCTGCTTTGGATTGTGACGATGATGGGGCTGCGTCTTAAAAAGGCGGTTCGCCAGATTGCTCGACATGAAAAAGAACTGATCCAAGTGAATGAAGAATTACAACGGATAAGTAGACATGATGCTTTAACAGGAGTTGCGAATCGGCGTTTCTTTGATGAAACTCTCCAAATGGAACTCAATCGAGCCTTCCGGCAAAGAACTTCTCTTGCTCTGATTATGATCGATATCGATTATTTCAAGGCATATAATGATACCTTTGGGCATGTCCAGGGGGATACCTGTCTAGTTCGAATAGCTCAAGCGATCCAGATGAATATTCGACGATCAGCTGATTTAACAGCTCGCTATGGAGGGGAAGAATTTGCTGTTATTTTACCTGGAACCACTCTGGAGGGGGCAATTGGACGCTGTCAGGCGATTCAATCCCAGATAGCCAATTTGAAGATCGAGCATCCTGGTTCGCAGGTAAGTAAATTCGTTACTATAAGCATCGGCTTATATTTTTACTCTCCCCAAGATACTCGAATCGATGCCCAGCAGATGACGGAACTTACCGATAAATGCCTTTATCGAGCAAAAACACTTGGACGAAATCGGTGCGAGTTCGCCACAAATCTCGGACTACGGGATCAAGCTAATCCTGAATTGTCTGGATCATCAGGATTAGCTTTGACAGAAAAAGTTCAATCGGTGGTGGTTTAATTTTCTTAATCTAAGTAGTATTTCTCTTTTTAATTGCTAATTCATGACATCGGAATAAGGGTTTCAATCCGAAGAAACAAAAAATGAAGAAAAACGAAATAGCCATAAGATGGAACAGAGAAGTTCAAAATCCTTAAATTAAATATATTGATCTCCCCATGAGCTTTTCATGGTTTCAGAGCATGTTGCTACCTGTTCTTTGATTAGTCATTTAGATCAGTTTTTACTCATTTCTTTTGATTTCTTTCTGTTTTTTTCTAGTCGATGCCCCAGATTATCCTCTTAATTCAATTAAAAATGTTTTAGTAGACTTTTTCTCTTTTATTTGGTCGATATTTTGAGTATATTAATCGTTAGATGATTCTACTTTTATTTGATATTTTCTAAATCGAGTTGCATTATGTTTCGAGGGATACTCCATTCAGCAGCGATTCTTCTGTGTTTATTGTATTGTCTGGGTCCGGATACATTCTTTCCTCTGCCGAAAATGGTTGCTTCTAATTCTCCCAAGAAATTAAATTCTCCCAAGAAGCAAGATTCTGAGAAGAAGCAGGGGAGCCAAGTAGAAGCAGATTGGGTTTTCCACTCATTATCGAATCCAAAAATCCCAGATTTGAACTGGAATTCGATTAAAAATGGTCCGTTGAAGGAGGAGAGCTCTTTCACTTCGATCGATGCTTTTCTATTAAAGCGATTAGACGAAAATAAACTCTCTTATCGCCGCTTAGCGGATCGAATTACCCTTCTCCGGCGGGTAACCATGGATCTGATCGGTTTGCCGCCAACCCCACAGGAAATCAAAGATTTTTTGGAGGATCGATCCAAAAATGCTTACGAAAAAGTAGTCGATCGGTTATTGGCTTCGCCACGATTCGGCGAACGCATGGCACTCTGGTGGTTAGATGTTGTCCGGTATGCCGAGACCGATGGATTCAAGGCAGATGATCCCCGACCGAATGCCTGGCGCTATCGAGATTATGTTATCGAATCATTTAATCAAGATAAACCGTATGATCGATTTTTAATGGAACAGCTCGCGGGGGATGAAATAGATCCAGAAAATATTCAAGCACGGATTGCTACGGCCTTTTTAAGACATTATCCAGATGAATACAATGCGGTGAATCTAACTCAACGGCGCCAAGAAATCCTCAACGATATTACGGATACGACAGCTCAAGGATTTATGGGTTTGACGATGGGATGTGCACGCTGTCATGATCATAAATTCGATCCCATTACTCAGGAAGACTATTATCGGCTCCAAGCATTTTTTGTTGGTTGGAACCCGGTAAGTACATCGATTGTTTCAGCGGAGGAACAAAAAAAATATGAACGGGATCTCCAGAAATGGCAATCAGAAACCGCCAAAATACGAGAGCAGATTCGGGAACTAGAAAAGCCGTACCGAGAAAAAATTACACGTAATTTACTAAAAAGATTCCCGGATGAATTTGCACAATTGATCGATATCCCTGTGTCGGAAAGAACCCCGTTGCAGAAACAGATTGCCGAGATGATGGGGAAGCAGATCAATGCCGAAGATAAAAAAGTCGTCGGTAGCATGAAGAAGGAAGAGAAAACAAAGGTCGAGCGTTTATACGAAGAACTCAAGAAGTTTGGCCCAGCCCCCAAGCGTCCAGAAAGCACCCCTGGGATGACCGATATTGGCAAAGTGCTTCCTGATACCTATGTCTTGAAAAGAGGATCCTTGACCGCGCAAGGGAAAAAAATGACCCCCGGATTCCTCTCTGCCATCGATGATCGGGATGCGGAAATCCTCCCGATCGTTAATAAAAATAGCAGTGGTAGGCGAACAGCCTTAGCGCAATGGTTGATCCGACCCGATAACCCCTTGACGTCCCGTGTTATTGTCAATCGGCTTTGGCAACATCATTTTGGCCGCGGCATCGTTGCTTCTTCAGGAGATTTTGGTGCTCAGGGGGATCGTCCTAGTCATCCAGAATTACTCGATTGGTTAGCACAACAATTGATCCAACAACGTTGGCATTTGAAACCTCTACACAAAATGATGGTCATGTC
>JAKBAI010000284.1 GCA_021809185.1 Planctomycetota bacterium | reverse complement strand
AAGGGTAGCGCGAAGTCGGGAGAATATCTTGACGATGGGAAGAAAGACTCTTGGCGAACCGAGTAATCAGATTGTCGATCACCTCAATCAAATCAACGATTTTGATACGTTGGATGACATCCTTTGTAAAGTGATCGATGCTTCATCCTGGGAACAGCTCGTTGGTTTGAGCCATTCCTAAATCGGTAAGCCATAATGTTGGGCAAGTGAATCGAGCTTGTCCAATATTATTTTGTTCGCCCATAATTACAAATCCACGATTTGATTTCTTGTCTCACAAAGCTGTCCTATAATTAAGTGAGTCAGTTTGTATATAATTCCATTAAAATCTCAGAATTGGTCGTGGAAAAAATTCAATCTCTCAGCGAAAGAAAAGCACTATTCGAAACTAGTATCTATTGGGTAATTCAATTTCTACAAATGTCGTAATAGTTCGCGCCATGAAATTGAGAAGAACAGGTCTCGACTTACACAGCTCGCAATGCGGCTATTTGGGTTGAAATAATTACGATCAAACAAAAGAATGAGCGCTTTTTCAAAATTTAGTCGATGAGCGCGGGACATGTCTATTGATTCTGTTGGAGAGATTCTCTTTCATGAGTCGATGAGCCGTAATAAGTTTCCTCGTTAACGAGAAAAACATCATATTTGATCGTCAATCGATAGCGTGCGATTGGATCGGCGAGCGAGAGGCATATTTCGCCCCGCTCCCCTTTGGAACTTTGATTGTCCAATAACATAAAATCTATCCACCGCGCAAATGCTTAATGAATTGCAGATTTTATAATATAGGATAACCTATGTATATAGACAGATAAGATTTGATTTTAACTTGTGAACGGTTACGAAAGAGAAGTAACCACTTGGTTACTTCTCTGACACCATTGATATTCTTTGTACAGTGATTTTCAAATTCGAAAGAGGGAAAAGGTTAATAAATGGGCGAAAAGAAAAGGGATAAATAGTTAGACATGTTTTTTGAAAACATCGGAATTAAACCATTTTCCAAGAACGCAGCATGCTGATTATTGGCAAGCCGAGTAATCCGAGTAAAAATGTGGTAGGTTCAGGAACTTCTGGACAGCAAGGGACGGGTACAGGAGTAGCTGTAATATTGTTGTTGACCTGGTCGCCTGGATTCGTGTGGGTTTCCGCGGTAAAAAAGCCATTAACCGTTTCTCCAAATACGGATTGAGCTGAAAATATTCCCAGATTCAGAGCACCTACCTGAACTTGTGGCCCTTCGTAAGTCCAAGTCAGATTGGGAATACTGGGGTTATCAGATGGGGTTGTCCAACTTGGGGTTGGGCCAAGATTGCTACTGCTGAACTGAAAACTGGCAGGAGTGTTATTAGACTTGGGAATGTAGCCTGCAAAATCATAAATCGTGAAAAAATCACCTGGTTTCAAAATGGAATTGTTTGGAAGTTCCACATTATAAGAATAGTTGTAATCCGATCCGGTTGGAGTAACTGATAGGGACACGGGGATTAAATCTGCCTTGGTGATGGCAGTATCGGTCAATGTGAAAATAATCACACTGCACCAGATCGGTAGAGAGAGTGCATAACGGCATCCTTTCGGTGTTAGCCGAAAAAGTGCCCAGATAATTTTGGGAAAGGGGAATTTAAACATTCTTTTCTCCTAATGTTGTTTTTTCGAATTTGGTATCTCCAGGGGAAGAGATGCCATTTCTTAATTTATCTACCCAACCAATTTGGGTCAGATAATTGCTTCAGGGGTTTTGATCGGTTTAGTTAAATCGAGTGAACTTTCTAACATAGCCAGTTCAAATCAATTTCACGTAAACCGTCAGATTTGAGCATCGTAAAAGACCAGGTAAAATCGGTCAAGAGAGAATTACTCAACTTAGGTAAAGTGCAAATGATCTGGAAGAAACAGGTGCTTTATTTATTTTATAGAATGAAAAATAGGCAAAAATTGTTAAATAGGAGAAGATAATTAGGTTCGGTCGCAAAATCGCATTTCGGAAAAATGGTTAAAAAAATCCCCTGATCTAAACCAGGGGAAATGGAGAAACAGCAAAGATAGATAAGAATTCGAGCGAGGGTAAAACTGGATCTTCATCTAAATATTCATCATGAATGTCAAAAGAAAGCAAGTGCTGAATTGGCATTACTTATTTTTTTATTTCTTTGACCATGATGCTTTTGAAGGTCACTTTGGTGCCGGGATCATGTCCTTGCAAAGCGAAATGACCAGATTTGTAGCGGTTTTCAGGATCTTTCCAATCGACGGTTGTTTTACCATTAACGATAATCTGAATGTGATTACCATCTGCAATTACTTCTTGAGTAAAGAATTCATCCGCTTTATGAGGTGCGGTATTTAATACCAGGACTTCTTTGATGTTTGGAAGATACAAACTTCCGGTTCGAATTTTGTCTCCATGAGTGGCATTGATTTGAGCTTCATAGCCTCTAGGAAAACCGGGACCATACTGGGTCCGGAAATATTGCCCACTATTGCCATGATCGTTGATTTTTGCTTCTACTTTATAATGGAAATTGGTATAATCGCCACGTTTGCTAAACAGATGACTAGCATGCCCGCTTCCGATCAACATGCCATTTTCCACATGCCATAACATCTCTTCTTTCCCATCGGGGTTAACACCAACAAAAGCGACAACTTTTCCTTCTTTTTCTTGTGCTTTTGATTTCATTTTTCCTGAAGGGTTGGGATGTATTTTCCACCCGGTTAGATCTTTACCATTGAATAAAGAGACCCAGCCATCACTATCTTCGGTTGCTTGGGTTGATGATTGAAAATTGGGTACACAAGCTATCAAAAATGCCCCAATTCCTAAAATTAATACGGTAATTCGAGAGGTCTTCAAAAGAAATCTCCTTAAAGCTAAAACATTCGTTCGAACTATTCTGAAACAAACGACACTCTTATTGTCTTCCGAACTATACAAAAAAAGACAAGGAATCTTAGAGAAAAAAAATGAAACTTGCTTTCTATCTTAATAAATAAAGTAAAAATGGAAACTTTTTCGATTTTTATCTTTCCGATCATAAAATAAAATGTATAAATATAATAAGTGGGGGAATATGGATAAATTGGTCGATATACCCAAAGTCTGCAAGATAAATGAATTTTAACGGATCTCCCACTATAAATATGTTGGACATGGAAGGGGTTGAGGCCATTGCTGTCTTAACAAACATTTACAATAATTCAATTGTTCGGACAAGAGTTTTAATAATTGTAAATATGTTTGTTAGAAAAGGAGAAAGAATGTTTAGATTTTTCCAATTTGCATTGGTTTTCACAGGTCTATTAGCAATTTCTTTAAGTGCAGAAGCTACTCACCGTAAATCGGCATGCGGCGCTGCAGTAGGATGTTGCTCGCCAGTGATGAGCTCGTGTGGCGCTCCTGCTGTCTGTGAAACCCCTTGCGCTCCGGTAACAACTGTTGTTCCAACAACCATGAAGCAAAAAGTTACCATGTATCGTGAAAAGAAAACTGAAGTTGTTGAGGAAGTAACCATCCACAAACAAGTTCAGAAGAAAATGACTCGGGAGTATACTTACAAAGTAATGCAACCAGTTACCAAATCAGAAAAACGGAAAGAAGTGACCTATACTTGCGAACCCAAAACGGTCGAGTTCACCTACACCGCGATGGAACCAGTAACTACAACCGAAAAAGCTAAGGTTGTAGAACATCAGTGCAAAACCGAAACGGTCAAGCAAAAAGTAATGGTCAACAAATTAGTTACCGTTCCAACCGAGCAAACCGTCACGGAATATGTTCCAACACAAAAAGTCGTTGAAGTTCCAGTTACTCGATACACGACTCAAACCGTCATGGAAAAACGGTCCTGCATGACCTATACTTGTGTACCTAGAACAGTAACCACCTGTGTTCCTGTTTGTCAAAAAGTAATGGTACCTGTTTGCGATCCTTGTGGCGCATGTGGTGGATGTATGCCTCGTTACACCTGCAGCTATCAAACCACCATGCAGAATGTTACCCGAACGGTTATGGAACGAGTACCTCAGATGAGTGAATACACGGTTCCAGTCACTCGATGTGTTCCTGTAACCCAAATGGAAAAACGGACTATTTGTGAAATGGTCCCTACTACCAAAAAAGTAACTGTAAATATCACCAAATGTGTTCCAACCGAAGAAACAGTGGATTGCGTCCGCAATGTTTTAGTTCCTGTAACGAAAGAAGTAACCTATCAAGTTACCAAATGCGTTGCGGTCACTAAAAAAGGCACTCGTACCGAATCGGTCATGGTTCCCCATGAAAAAATGGTTGATTATACCTACACCGAATGTGTTTGGGTCGACAAAAAAGGGACCGAAGAATATTATGTTTGTGAAACAGTTCCTGAAAAAGTGAAACAAACCAAAGTGGTTGTCACTTTAGAACCATACGAAACTGAAGTTGAAGTTTCTAACTGTGCAACTACAGCTTGTGGTACTTCTTCTTGCTATGCAGCAAGTGGTTGTGGTTTCCGCGTTTTCCGTGGTTGCTGCCGATAAATTCTGCTTTTTAAGTGTTTCTTGAATATTATGAAACCGATGAGTTGAACCTCATCGGTTTTTTTGTTGCATATTTTGATCTAATAAAAAAGGAGCAATCTCTAGTATCTTATCTTATCTTATCTTATCTTATCGCGATATTCTTAGAGATTGACCTATTAAAACTAGAGTAGTTTCGCTTCGAGGAGTATGGGAAGGAAACCTTTTTAATTCATCCACTTTTTATCGAGAACTAGTAGGGTAGGTATACTTGCATCTCTTTAAATTTACCGAAAAGATCCGCATAACAAATTGTTCTGACAAAATGAGTCACAGGAAATTATATTTGCAAGGAGTTTGACGGTTTATTTGGATAATAAATAAAATCACTCTTTTCGGATTATATGGGGCAATCTCAAAGTTGTTCAGAATTCTATACGATTAAAATAGCGGCATCCCAATTTCATCGGAATAAATATAGCAGTTAAAGCTAATAAAATTCCTATGCCAAACGTCAAATAACCCCACATAGGAAAATGAGTGCCTTCGTTAAATAGCGATGACAATCCCATCCATAAATGGAGCGGTAACACCATCAAGGCAAAGATGGTTCCAAGATAGAGCAGACATAAAATGAGTGTAAGTGTTCCGCCAAAACCGGCAACGATTTTTGATGGGTCGCTTTCTCGGAAATTAGGTAACATGGCACTGAAACCTACGCTGATACCATTCAAGCCTGCGATAAGGAAAAACATCACGACTTGGTGATTTAGAACCGTTTGTAGAGTGACCATTAGAAAAAGGTCGCTAATGAGAACTAGAATATTTCCCATCATAACTGTACCAGTAACAGCAAAAATAAATTTTCCCCAAAGAATTTGATCACGCCGGATTGGTAATAATCCGAGGATCCAAAATTTTTGTCCTTCTAAGCTGATGAGAGGATAGATAAATCGGCCAAGATAAGCAGAGATTAATAAGCCAATGGCGGCGAAGTTCATGCCACTGAGAGTATATTGATAGCTTATAGGGATATCAGAATGGTAAACCTGTTGCGAATTCGCAACACCCATAATGAGAAGGATTGCAAATATAATTAACTGCCCGATTTGTGCGGGTTGTCGTCGGAAGGTGCGAAAATCTTTGATGATGAGTAATTGAGTTTTAGGATCGAGATAGCGGATTAAAAAAAGCATCCAACGATCGAGTCGATGGCTGCCATAAGTGCGGCGAAGATCGAACCCTGAAGTGA
>JAKBAI010000283.1 GCA_021809185.1 Planctomycetota bacterium | reverse complement strand
ATCAAGAAGCAGATTCGTCTCGATCGAATGCCGCAACTCCGAGAACAAATATCGCAAAATCGGATCATTCGGGTAGCAACGTTTTCGAAAGAGGGGACCGCGTCAAACATGATTTTTACGGCGAAGGAGAAGTTCTAGAACTTTCGGGAACCGGTGCGATGCAACTAATCCGAATCCGCTTTCAGAGGGCCGGAGAGAAGCGATTCATGTTAAAAGCAGTCCGATTGACCAGAATCAGCAAATAGGGAACCATAAATAGGGAACCATCTAGAATATTACTTGGGCATAGTTCAAACATAGATCAAAAAAGAAATAAACAGAAACAACATGTGGTCAAAAATATACATTATTGGAATTGGCGCGGATGGGATAAACGGGTTGACAGGTCGAGCCAAAGAATATCTCCTCCACGCCGATAAGATATTTGGTTCGGAAGCTACGCTTCGACTTATCCCAGAAGCGAACGGCGAGCGGATCCGGATCGGAACCGATTTGAATGACATTGTCGATCAATTAAAAAAATCGCTTGGTCAACATCAGCAAGTTATTGTTGCCGGTGGTGATCCGCTTTTTTATGGAGTTGCGAAATATCTCTGCGACCGGCTAGGGAAAGATACCTTTGAGGTCATGCCGCATCTCAGCTCGATGCAGTTAGCGTTTGCGCGGGTCAAAGAGACCTGGGAAGATGCCTATCTGAGTGATGTTAGCACCAAGCCACTGGAACAGATTCTGGACCACGTACGCATTGCCGAAACGGTCGGTCTGTTTACGAACGAAGTCTACCACCCCGCGCGAATCGCCAGGGAATTATTGAGCCGGGGACTCGATTATTTCCGCGCGCATGTTTGCGAGAATCTAGGTGGACCTAAAGAACGAATAACCTCTGGGGAATTACACGAAATTCAAGAGATGGTTTTCGATCCGTTAAATATTCTGATTTTACGGCGAAAACCGGGCCGCCCCGATCTTCCCAAACTACACCCCAAACTCAAACGCTTCGGGAATCCCGATGATATTTTCGCGCAGAGTAGGCCGAAAAGTGCACTCATTACCCAGGCAGAAGTCCGCGCTATTGCCCTAGCGCAGCTGGATTTGCAACCGGGGACTATCTTCTGGGATGTCGGCGCGGGATCTGGTTCGGTCGCATTAGAGGCAGCGCAATTAATCGAAAATGGTCAGGTCTATGCCATTGAACAAGAGGCGATCGATTATCAGTTATTGGTTACCAATACCCAAAACTTCGCGATTAAAAATATACGTCCAGTGTTCGGCACCGCCCCAGCTATTTTTCAGGATCTACCAGAAGCCGATGCCATTTTTGTTGGCGGCAACGGCGGTGAAGTAACTCGCCTGTTAGAGAGTGCTTATCGCCATTTGCGCCCTCACGGTCGTTTGGTCGTCCATGTCGGTACTTTGGAAATGCTTTCAACCTCTTATGAAGCAATGAAACATCTCCAATCACGGCAATCGACTGTAGAAGTATTTCTTTTGCAGATAGCCCGCAGTGTGGAACAGCTCGAGTCCTTGCGCTTCGAGGCTATTAATCCCACTTTTCTACTAAAAGTGATTAAACCGGGTCTGCCAGGCCATGATTCCTAAACTCGAATATCGTGCTAGCGCAACCTGGGCTAGCGTAATCTGGGATCCGCAAAGGTTCACGAGTTCTTTCTAGTTGAAGTCCTTACGAGGAGTAATGAATGTCAGAAACGAATTTCCGGGCACGCCCTTATATATTACACGAAGCGAATTATCACCAGACGAGAGAATTCCGGCCCAATGTCGCCATTTTACCTTGGGGAGCGACCGAAGCGCATAACTGGCATCTCCCCCATGGCACCGATACGATTGAAGCCTCGGCCCTAGCCGAAGCCGCAGCGGGTAAAGCGGTTGCCGCAGGAGCACATTGCCTGGTTTTACCCACAATCCCCTTTGGCAATAACAATACTCAACTAACGCAAACAGCAACAATCACCATGCGCACAGCTACCCAACATGCCGTCTTATTCGATGTTGCGGATAGTCTGGTACGCCAAGGGATACGCAGACTTGTTCTTTTAAATTTTCACGGCGGCAATGAATTCAAAGCGATCATCCGGGATATAATGCTCGATATCCCGATCTTTATTGTGCAAATTCATGGCTTCAAATTGGCGAGTGGGCAATTCCCTAAACTGTTGCAAGAATCTCATCTTGGCCATGCGGATGAATTTGAGACGAGTCTATTATTACATTTGACACCGCATTGGGTCGCCCCGCTCGACAGCGCTGGCACCGGCGCAACAAATCCCGGCAATTTACCCTTGTTGACTTCGACTCCGGGGGTCTGGTTCCCGCGTGATTGGGAAACTCTAACCGCCGATACGGGAGATGGTAACCCAAAACAAGCAACCGCGGCGAAAGGGGAAAAATTATTTCAACAATCGGTCGATGTTCTGGCCAAGTTACTCCTCGAATTCGGTAATGCCAACGATGGCGAGTTCCCACTCATCATCCGATATTGGCAATCGTGTCGAACCGTATAATCATGGAAAAATAGCATCGCTCCCTTATTATTCACTCATGTATGATTCACTCTCGTATGATTCACTCCTGTATATTATTCGATCTTCAATTCGAATGAATCCAGTCAATGACCCTCTAAAGGAACTACACTGTATCCCTCTATGACCACCACAAAAATGGAGATTGTTTCTGATCAGCCAAAGTCTCACGGCAACTCAGGTCAAATCCCCCCTCGAGTTATTATCAGTTTTGATGTCGAAGAGCATTATCGAGTCGAAGCTGCGTACGCCCTTCCGTGCTCGAACGAGCAGAAAGCGACCTATCATCAGCGCATGGTTGCAACCACGCAAAGACTTCTGGAATCTCTTGCGCTGGCCGATGCCAAAGCCACCTTTTTCTTTGTAGGGCAAATCGCCGAACAATCCCCTCAGCTGATTCGCGAAGTATACCGAGCTGGCCATGAGATTGCTTGCCATAGCTGGGACCATCAGCGTATTACGCGGCATACTCCGGACTCTTTTGCCGAGGATATTCGCAAAAACAAAGATATTCTCGAGCAATGTATTGGCCAACGAGTGATCGGTTTTCGAGCGCCTACGTTCAGTATTCTGCCCGCAACCGCCTGGGCCATCGATGTTTTACGCGAGTGTGGTTTCGAATACGATTCTTCGATTTTCCCCGTCCGGCACGATCGTTACGGTATCCCTGCGGCACCGCGCTATCCCTTCTTGGCCTGTAGTAAAACCGCTAGTAACAGCTCGACGATTTTGGAATTCCCTCCCACTACCTATCGGCTCTTGAAGTATCAGCTTCCGGTTGCCGGGGGGGGCTATTTCCGCTTATTACCGACTTTCTTTATGGATATGGGGATTCGCCAGATTAGTAGATTGCCTGTTCCTGTTTCGATGCTTTATTTTCATCCTTGGGAATTCGATCCGGATCAACCCAAACTGAATCTATCGTCCCGGCTCTCCCGTATGCGGACCTACATCGGGATTTCAAGCAATCATGCCCGATTAAAAAAACTGCTCCAGCGTTATCGCTTTACGCGCGCCTGCGATGTTGCCGCGCAATTAAACAATCTGCCTCTCCACCCATCTTTACATCCGTACGAGATCAGTTCCCCAACTACGAATCTGGATACAACGCAAAATCGGCTTTCCTCATCCCCCTAACGGATTTCAATCGCCCCAAAATAGCGATCTTCAAGGAATTTAATTGAATGAATTTAATTGAATGAATCCAATTCAAGGAACCCAGAACGATCCTATTTTCATCTTGCTAAAAATCAATTCGCGGAGATCGACTCTCGGGCGGGAACTGCCGACTCTTGAGCAGGAACTGCTGTAGCCGCTGTAGCTGTTAGTGGCTCTTCTAAAACGCGAACGGCCCCATGCGGACCCGTCGAAAAATGAGACTGCGCTAACTCCTGTTTTTTCTCTTCGCTTTCCTTGAGCTTCAATTCGATCAGTTTAAGATTCAATTGTTGGATAAGATGAGCCAATCCCTGCCCGGTTACTCCGGATATAGCAAAAACCTCTTTGCCGATCTTTTCTTGCAGATCGGCAACAAGTAAATCAAGCCCTTCGTGGACTAGTTCACTCTTGCTTAGAGCTACTACTTCTAGCTTTTGGCTAAGGGGTAGAGAGTAATTGGCCAACTCCTTCCGAATCGTCTGATAATTATGAATCGGCGAGCTGCCATCCGTGGGGAAAGGTTCCAAGAGATGGACCAGAATGCGGGTTCGTTCCACATGGCGTAAAAATTCGTGCCCCAGCCCGATTCCTGCGGCAGCTCCTTCGATCAATCCAGGCAGATCGGCCATGACAAAAGCGGCATCCCCGCCTAGATTGACAATCCCTAGATTAGGATATTTCGTAGTGAATGGGTAATCAGCAATTTCAGGCGTGGCCCGCGATAACCGGCTCAATAACGTCGATTTCCCTGCATTGGGCAAGCCGATTACTCCAACATCGGCAATTACTTTCAGCTCGAGGAGTAATTCACGTTCTTCCCCTTTACCGCCCGGCTCAAACTCGCGCGGAGCGCGATTAGTTGCCGTGGCAAAGGCTTTATTGCCACGCCCGCCGCGCCCCCCCTGGGCTACTACAACTTCATCGCCATCCTCGACGAGATCCTTGAGGATATTGCCGCGCTGTTTATCTTTAATGATGGTTCCTGGAGGGACCAGAATCACCAGATCACCCCCATTCGAGCCATGGCAAAGCGATGTGCCCCCTGGCTCCCCTTTTTCTGCTTTCCAAAATCGCCGATGGACTAGAGGCGCAAGATTATCGGCATCGTGCACGGCTCGGATAATCACCGAACCGCCATGACCGCCATCGCCGCCGCTCGGACCGCCACGCGGTACATATTTCTCACGCCGAAAACTGCACATCCCGCGACCACCGTCCCCAGCTTTTACCGATATTACAACTCGATCCACAAACATTTTTAGCTCTCAAATTCAGCCTATTTTCACTTATTCTCGATCCTGAATAAGATATTATATCAATTTTTGCGAGCTTTGGATCATGAAATACCCCCCAAGGGGTGACAAAATGCCTAAAAGTCGGGTAAATCAACCTTAAAACGGATGATTAAATGATTATTTTCTCATCTTCGAAACCGGTTTTTCGATTTTTCTTGAATCTCTTATCGCTTTTGTCGTCCATCTTTTCTAGAACAATAAAATGTTGTTTCCCGCCGTTGGAATGCCAATTAATCTTAAAAGAACTTGGAATAAGGAACTTGGAATGATGCGTTTTTTGAGTCTTCGTTGTTTAATCCTAGGAATGATGATCCTAGCCCATATGGCTATCGATAACCCTTTTTTCTCTTACCGTTTTTTCTCCTATAGTCGATTACATGCAGAAAACGCGCTTAAACAATCGGAGAAGCAATCCGAGAAACAATACTGGCCCCAATGGCGCGGACCTAATAACGATGGGATTTCTAGCGAAAAAAATCTCCCTGCTGAATTCTCGAATAAAAATAATCTACTCTGGTCGATCGATCTACCGGGGATGGGGAGTTCAACCCCCATTGTTTGGGAAGATAAGATCTTTATTACATATCAAAAGGGTACCGAATTGGTGCTCGCTTGTTATAGCACTCTTGGCAAACCGCTTTGGAATCAACCGATGGGGCAGACCGATATCGGCAAAGTACGCCAAGATGAAGGGAACGCCGCTTCGGCCACTTGTAGCACCGATGGAAAACATGTCTACGCATTTGTCGGCAATGGCGAGCTGGGCTGTTTTACTCTCGATGGCAAGAAAGT
>JAKBAI010000282.1 GCA_021809185.1 Planctomycetota bacterium | reverse complement strand
TCCAAGCGTTTTTCCTGTTTGGACAGCAAAGTTCCTAGTTCCCAAACCAGAATTCGTTGCATCGACTCCGCTTTTGGTTCAGTACTTAAGAGCTGAACTTCCTGGGGAATCCGGACTTGAACCATTACTTTCTGAACAGGAATTGCGGAGGTATTTCGAACTAAAATACCATAGGACATCTCTTTACCAATTTTAACTGCTCCAGGACCGATCCATTCTAAACTAACTGCCGGTTCTTGATGACCCGTGGGATTCACCATATCGGGAGAAATGGAATTACCGGGGGAGACTAAATTCAACGAGTTGTTTTTGTGGGTCTCATTATTTATATCAATCCCTTTAATCGGTTTGATGATGGACGAATCGGTTTTGGTATTGGCAAAAGGATCGATTAATTTTTTTGCTGGATTTGGTGCGATAGGATTCGATTTTATTTCTTCTCCATTCGTTCTATCCGAACCAAAACCTTGAATCACGGGAGCTGGAGCAATTTTTTTCCCCGAATCGGTCAAGGGGATAGGAGTAATCATTGGAGCGGAGTTGGATAGATCTGAGCTGAGCGGAGGCAAATTCAAAGAGGAATTTCCGGTTTGAGATCCTGACTTTTTTTTCTTGGGAACAAGTTTTTTATCTGTTCCCGAATCGTTGCCGATTTCAGGAATTATTGGGCTTAATGGCGGCTGTGCCAAAACAAATTGAATCCATCCACCAAAACCAACCGTGAGCACGATGACCACGGTCAAAACATACCTTTTCTTCATTTCATATTCCTCCTTGAACACAAAAGTAAAAAAATTGGTTGAAAAAATTGGCTCTGAATCGATTCATTTGTGAGGAGTTCTTTGTTGATCAATCTTTAATCGATAATCAAGACATTTTTCGCTTGCCATTTTTAATTCAGGATATTTTTTAATTCAGGATATTTCAAAACTAATTTTAGCTTTCTCACCGTATTTCCAAAGGTTCTAATTGAATTCTCAAATATTTAGTTCTCAGATATTTAGTTCTCAGATATTTAGTTCTCAGGTATTTAGTGGAAAGATCGATCTATACGATCGGCGTATTGCTTTATTCTAGATCTCTTATAAGTTTGTTTTTGAATTCGCCCCGTTTGTTCGTTCTAACTATTCTTTACAAAGTCCCCTATTTTACTTTTTAACTCATATCCACAATGAAATAGTATTTATCCTTTACAATTTCATCGGAATTTTGGTCAAGATCAGTTTGAATAAAATAGAGTAATCCAATAAACTTTATGAAAAAATGAGTTTTTAAGTTTACCAGGTTGACCATATTTAACAAGGGATCCGTAAATGAAAATCGAATTCAATGGACGATGAATCGTTCTCTTTTGAGGAAAAATTAATCTAGGAGCTTTTTGGTCATGATGAAAACCTAGATAATTCTAATTCCACTCCTATTCTTTTTTGAAGGTAAATTGCTAAAACATGTTTTCGACAAAGAAAAAAATGAGAAAGCCAAAATTGGCTTAGAAACAAACGGTTAAGTGGATTTTTTCAAAGACGAACGAAGAATGAAACCACCTCGGATTATGAAAAATTTATGTAAAAACGATAGGGACATAAAACGATAGGAACATAAATCGATTTAGCTGAATGGGTAAAGCTGAGATTAATATAGTATTCTTAGTGATTTGAATTAAGAACCAAAGGATGAATTATGACGCGCGGAGAAAAATTTGCTGGTTTAACGGTAGCCATTGTCACACCGTTTCGTGATGGAGCGATTGATTTTAAAGAACTTGAAAGTTTGGTCAATTGGCATGTTCAACAAGGGACCGATTGTTTGGCCCCTGTTGGAACTACGGGAGAATCTCCAACTCTAGATCATGACGAACACGAAAAAGTAATCGCATTCGTGATTGAAAAAGCGGCAGGAAGAATTAAGGTCATGGCGGGCACTGGGTCGAATAGCACCCGCGAAGCAAGTCGATTGACCAAGTTTGCTAAACGAGCGGGAGCCGATGGGGCTTTGATGGTTGGGCCATACTATAACAAACCGACTCAGGAAGGATACTTTGAACATTTTGCTCGAGTGGCGGAATCTGTTGATTTACCGATTGTTTTATACAATATTCCGGGAAGAACCGGTTCGAATATTCTGCCTGAGACGATTGCAAAAATGGCGGAAAAAATCCCAACGATTGTTGCTATCAAGGAGGCTACAGGTTCCCTAGATCAGGCCTCTCAAATAGCTGTTTCTTGTGATTTGACTATTTTGTCTGGAGATGATAGTTTAACATTACCTTTGATGAGTATTGGGGGTAAAGGGGTCGTTTCTGTTGTTGGTAATATCATCCCTGCGGATATGAAAGCGCTGATCTCCGCAGTGCAACAAAATAAATGGGCTGAAGCATTATCTTGGCATCGAAAACTCTTTCCTCTTTGCCGAGACATGCTCGGCATTGCCACGAATCCTATTCCCATCAAATCGGCTCTCAAATTGTTGGGGCGCGGAACCGGAGAATTACGATTGCCAATGACTCCGCTTGATTCGAATCAGATTAGTCGACTCAAACAAACCCTCGAAAACTACGGTTTATTACCTAAGCCTTGCTAATATTCGTTCTTTAAAATGTAATTTCAAAACTAGTTCGGAAAGCGAACTTCTGCCCTATCTTTTCTGAGCTTTTTGATTTTATTCATTATAAATAATGGCTAACAAAATTTCTTACATTATTTCTTCCATTTCAGTCTATTTTGGAATTATCTACTAAGCAACGATATTAAACATAGGACTCTCAATGAAATTCAAGAAACTCGCAATTAAAATTCCTGGCGTCGATATAGAGATTTTGCGAGAACTGGTTGATATTCTAAAATCATTAGGGGACGAAAGCCGGTTACAAATCGTTCTCATCTTAGCTGCGGAGGGGCCGATGACCGTTACCCAACTCCGGGATCGTCTTTGCCAGTCACAACCTTCGGTATCTCATCATTTACAAGAACTCCGGCATGCGAAGTTGGTAACTTTTATTCGTGAGGGGAAAAAGAATATTTACCATTTAGAAGCAAACTCGGTCTTAAAGTTGATCCGTGTATTTTTCCCTAAGTGTTCTTTCGCATCACAAAGAGCGACTTTTGGCGAATTAGAATTCTGCTTTCGTCTAAAAGAACCTCAGAATTCTCAAAATGCAAAACCCAAAAAAAATTTCAATCCCCAAAAGAATGATCCCCAAAAGAATGAGCAACCCTTCCCCAAAGCGAACCAATCTAATCTCGATTATTTTCACGAATGAATAAAAACATGAAGAGTATCGTTTTTTCTGAATGTGGATCGCCTGAAAAAGTTTTGCACCTGGAAGAAAAAGAGATCCCTAGTCCAAAACATGGTGAAGTTTTGGTACGGATGATAGCCTCTCCCGTTAATCCTTCCGATATCCTTTTTATTCAGGGGAATTACGGTCTAAAAGCAACCCCCCCTGCTACACCAGGTTTTGAAGGAGTGGGGATCGTAGAAAAATCTGGAGGGGGATTCCTCGGAAATTGGGTTGTTGGTAAAAGAGTTGCCGTTTTAAACGATCGTACAGGCAACTGGAGCGAATATACGACTCTCCCATCACGCCAGGTTCGCCCAATTCCTTCAGCAATATCTGTTTCCCAAGCCGCTTGTTATTTTGTCAATCCTGCCACTGCCCTAATTATGACGAATCGAGTATTAGGTGTGCCAAGAGGGGGGATCCTCTTACAAACCGCAGCGGCGAGCGCGGTGGGGAAAATGATCATTCGACTGGGGAAACATCTCGGATTTCAAACGATTAATCATGTTCGTAACCCGGATCATATAGACCATCTCAAATCGCTTGGCGGAGATTTTGTCATCTCTGGGCCGATTGAAAGTTTACGCGATCAAGTACTGCCCATTACTTCTGGGAAAGGGGTATCTTATGCTTTAGACCCCATAGGAGGCGAATCGGCTTCTGCTGTAATTTCTTGCTTAGGTCAACGTGGCAAAGTTTTGCTTTATGGCCTGCTCTCTGGGCAAAAAACTTCTATTGATCCTCGCTTTTTAATTACGGGAAGCAAAATAATTCAAGGATTTTGGTTAACGGATTATGTTAAATCTCAATCGATTCTCTCGATGCTGCGGCTTTTCCGACAATTAAACCATCTGATTCTTTCTGGAATTCTACAAACAGAGATTGGGACATGCTTTCCTCTGGAGAAAATTCAAGAGGCAGTTTTGGAAGCTCAGCAGAATGGAAAACCTGGGAAAGTAATTCTCCAGATCGATCCTAAATACTTTTAAAGTCTTTCTTATGGAAGTACTTAAGGAATTACCTAAAGCTAAAAGATCCGACAATTACGGAACTTCGGTAATATTTAGAAGAAGCAAAAAATAATCTCATTGGTTCAAGTGAAGACCACTAGCTAAAAAAACCTCATTAGATACTCTATCCTTTCAAATCCTCTATCTGGATTAAGAAGGATTGTTCGAAAAATCGCTCAAATCCGGTTAATCGATTCAAGTTAGAAAGCTCTTCTTACCGATTTGTTTCTCATCGTTTGAATAAATGTGCGATTGCGATTCTTCGTATCAATTCTCAACGATGAGAAAATATATTCGGAGGGGGAATATGTATAGAGTTGGAAAACGTTGGCTTCTACTACTGGTAACACCTGGATTACTTATTATAGCAGGTTGTATTAATCCTTTGGGAATGGGGATTTTTACTCCCGTACCCGTTCCACCTTGGGTAGCGGAGCGGATTGAAGAACAATTCGAACATAAAAATGACCACAGAACACCGATCTTAGCCCCGGTGATTGATGGTTTTCCTGCGCCGCTTTGTGAAGATCCCCCAACGGAAGCCGAGGTACTTCGCACGATTAGACACCCGATTCGCGGGGTTCCCTATATTTACGAAGAACAGCGGCAGAATATCAAAATTCTGAACACTCGCGAAGTAGATAGAATCGATCCGCCGAGATTCTTTCCAATCATCGGTTGGGCCAGATTACATCATTGCCATTGGAAATGCGATGTGCGCTTTACCGAAATTGTACAATCCGATTTCTTACCGGCTAAAATTCTCAAAGAACGTTTAGAACGAGTTTACATCGATAAAGATCACTTGCACCTTTTTGTGGGCTATGATCAACAAACTCAAAAAGATGTTTCAGAAGATTTTATTAATCCATAATCGAAATCGTAATTAGATAGGGTCGATTCAACAATCGATTAAATCGGGGAACATCACCATGAAGTGATCCCAGATTCTGGTGATTCACTTCTGGTTATTTAATCGATCGAGAAAGAACGAATCGATCGCAAAGCATTCAACTTGGGGCGAGCTAGAAATTCGCTAGCCAAAGAAAATCTCAGCTATGGAGTGAAAGCTGCCAGATATCGGATCGATCTCGGTGGCTTTCCTGATCGAGGGAAAATTGTGTCAAATCCCAATGAAGAAAAAGTAGTAGAGACCTCTCATTTAACGAAGATCTACCAGAATCGCAATATCGCTCTAAACGATGTTACTCTGCCTATTGAACCGGGTTGGGTGATGGGTTTGTTGGGTCCGAATGGAGCTGGGAAAACGACGTTTTTAAGATTGATCCTAGGTTTGCATCGACCGACAGCGGGATGGGTAAAAGTTTTCGGACAGCCGATGACTTGTAACGCAGCGCCGCTTCGAAGAAGAATCGGGTATATTCCAACAAACCCACAATTTCCCCGGCGAATGACACCAATCGGTTATCTTGATTATGTTGCCAGATTATTTGGTCTGCCGCGACAAATTCGCAAACCGCGCTTGGCATCGCTAATAAGA
>JAKBAI010000281.1 GCA_021809185.1 Planctomycetota bacterium | reverse complement strand
AAGTCTATTAGTTAATCTGGCCATTGGATGACCTCGCCCCCTGCGCGGGTAGCCAAATCGCCTAAGATCGATACCGCATTGTAGCTTAGAAAGTGCACCGAACCATCAGCAAACGTAAAGTTCGCCCCTCCCGGATGAAGACTCCAATAGTGATAGACATCACAAGGGTTTGATAACTTGCCTGGACCAAACTGAAAGGGTCCATATCCACAACCAAGCGTAAACGGATCCGTAGGATCGGTCACCTCTTCTGCTCCTAAAAAAGTACACGCACTCCCCAGAGTGTGAGTCCCACTGATGGCAGCATACCATACCGATCCAGAATCCATCCCAGCGGGTCGTTCACCCACTAAAAGGGTGTTGCTAGTTTCATCGAGGATGGCATTGAATCGTACTATTATCGAGATGAAACAGAAAAATATCATTTTCATCTTCCTTAGATTCTCTTTAAACTTTTTTGCATTTTATTCTCCTTTTACAGAGATCTAAACTAATCTTCGATTTTTTTGAAACGTTTTCTAAAAATCCAAATATTCAAATACAATAATATAATAACTCCGAGAGCTACAAGATACCATTATGTGCGAGTAGATGGAGTTATTAAATTCCTCATCTCATCGGATTCATCCCATTTCTCATTTTCTTTCACTTTTTAGTGCGTTTTATTAATTTCCCTTTCTCATCGGATTCATCCCATTTCCCATTTTCGTTCACTTTATAGTACGTTGTGCCTGACTCCGGATTTTGCAACATTTGCTCATAACTTTCTGGAGTAATCACTCCTACGATCATCTTAGGTCGGATGGGAATTCTAAACTCGTTGATCGGGATTTTTCCATTTACTTGTGGGTCGATAATCGTAAAAAAATTAGTGCGTTCTATTTTTGAATTCGAGTAATGATTAAACCTCCAGCTCCGCAATGTACTGGTTTTACCATAAATGACATAGTCATTCATTTGTGTATCATAAAGTAGATAGGTCATCGCATAAACCTGATTCCGAACCATTCGATATTCATGATCCTGGTCTAACCAATAATCTTCATAATTACTATCAACAATCTTATTGCTGGAGAAGTAATGTCTTAAAATAACAACATTGTTGTTTTTCCACTTCGTATTGCCAATAATGCGAAATTCTTCAAGGGTATAGTTTGGATCAAAAGTTCCGAATTTTCTACATTCTGGAAGGATCCCTACCATCATGAGGATTGGCGAAAATCCGTTGCTGATTAAATCTTCAAAGATTTCGGATTTACTTTTTTTCTGATCTTTAAATATGACGACATAATTGGTCGCGTTCTTAAATTTTTCGATTCCAAATAATAATTTACCATCTAAATTGGTATGCCCTTGATCTTGGATGTAGCCATCAACACCATCAAAAGTATTGATATGTTTCCACTGGTGAACTTCATTAACATCGGGTTGGTAATATCGCATCGTGGTATCACACCTCATTCTGTCATTTTCGAAATCGATGCTAAAGATAAGTTTCGAATTGAAATCAAGATCGTTAGCGGGTTTTGGAGGATTTAATGGAGCGCCCGTCAATTCGTCAATGCAAGAACCTCTCAAAATAGTTGATTTCACATCGACGATACCCTTAAAAGTTTTAATTTGTTTACTGCGATTTTTCCATCCTTGAAAAATCTCTTCGATCTGTTTACGCATTTCCGGGGTGAGAATGTGCTCGACCGCTTTTTTCTTTTTGCGCGTTTGAGCTTCAAGCGCAGGAACGCTCAAATAACTGAGTAAGATCACGATGCATACCAGGGAACTAAGCCCTTTTCGAAAGCGGTTTGCAGATATAAATATTATTGCTCGATTCATTTTTTTCTCTTTCTCTCAGCTAAGCTTCTACACGGAAACGCATCAACCATCGGCACATGCTAATGATAACTACCGAAGACCACCAAAGACTCAGAATGGGCAAAATTTCCTCTTTGATCATTTGAAATAGCTTTAGTGATACCTCTAGTATCAATTTCAACATCTCATTGCGGAGTTATCATTCCCGAAAATGAACGCCAATCATTTTGGCCTATTTCAAAAATTGATGAAAAAAAAATAAAAATGGGAGAATAAGAATAAGCAAATAGGTATTGAGCCTGTACTTTTAGAGAGGTTCTAGCCCTGTTTCTGCTTGAATGAAACTTTTAGCTATGTTTTACTCTTCAGAGTTCAAAGAGCCAAGAGGAATGGCATTCTTGCCTGTCCCTAACTTTTTACTCGAAGATTGAACATTACCCCGCTTTGACTAATCGATTAAAACGAAAAACTATTCTATTATCACAACCATTCCACGATCAGAGAAAATTCCCTCTCCAAGTGAAAGAAAAGAATTATTTGAAACTAGTATTGTCTTAATGAACTTACGATGTGAGAAAGAAAACACCAGAAAAATATTTGAAGGAGTTAAAGATCAAATGCAAACAATGGACACGAGTATTGTTCAGAAAGTCCTTGCCATGTGGACCGAAGAGGATACTCAAAAACTGATTAATAGATACGAAAAAGAAATCAAAGCCAATCAAGAGGCGCTTAAAGCCAATCAAGATCTCTAGCAAAACAGATTGCGCGAAGTCGAGAGAATAATCTTGACGATGGGAAGAAAGACTCTTAGCGAACCGAGTAATCAGTTTAACGAGAATCAGGCAGAGTAGGTTTTATTTTTTATTGAATGGAGAGGGTGAAGATCGCGCGGCATTCCAGATTCGGACAATCCCTTCGGATCCCAGGGTAAGAAGCAAGGAATCATTGGCTAGAAAATGGGAGTAAATAATTGTTTCCGGGTGACCAGAGAGATTCGCTTGTTCCGCACCAACTAGCGCATCCCAGATTCTCAAACTCCTATCCACCCCTGCGGTAACCAAGCAATCCTGTTTATGCGACAAAACAACCGTCTTGATGACATCATTATGACCATTGAGTTCTATTCCCGGAACCATCCGAAATCGATTTTCTGATATAATTAAATCTTCTTGAATCGATCGATCAGGAACTTTGGCGGTTGATCCTTCCTTTCCCTCCTTCAATGGGTAAAAATCAAAAATTCGAGCTAGACCATTGGAAAAAGTAACGAGGATCTTGAACTGGGTCGTTCCAGGAGCTTTCAGAGCTAAGTTAGCTGGCAGAAAATAGATCGATTCGATATCGATATTTTCAAAATGTTCGAGAGTATCCCTGCTTTTGCTAGCGAGATCCACGATGTCTATACTAGAAATACTGGCAACCGCCAATTTATTCCCATCTGGCGAAAGAGAGATAGCACGAGCACGTAAAGAAAGAGGGCAGATTTTCTCACTAGTATGATGTACTAAATCGGTTTGATAAATCGAACTATCGCTCGCTGTGAAGAGAAATCGCCCATTCGCTGAAGCACAAGAAACAAACACCCGTTTTTGTTCGGGAATAGAAAAAGTAACAACAGGGGCTTGAAATTTTTCCTCTGTTTTTGCCAATTCTTCTAGCTTTTCTTTTTTGGGAATTCTGTCCCCCTTTTTAGCTGGAGAATCACCCAATTTAGGCCATCGTATTTGTTCTTTAGGTCCACGTTCGGTATTTTCTTTTTTTGGTAACAGCGGTCCTTTTTTTGCCATGGGGTTATTCGTTGGGAAGTTGAATTTCCTTCTGGGAATATCCCGTTTAGGCAGGCTTTTATTGAGTGCGGGCATCGTCCAAAGAGAGATTTTACCCGACGAATCCAAGGCATAAAACTGTTTGGTACTCTCGTTAAAGCCGAGATTCACTAAATTCGCTTTGTTTTCCAAAGTGGTCTGGAATTTTTCCGCGAGGATCAGCTCGATTTTCCCGGTTCCTGGACGCGGGAAAATACGGTACAAATTGATGAACGAATCGGCACCAGAAACCGCGAACCAGCGTTGATCGGGACTTACTTTGGCTATTGTCGGTGACACAGGCAAATCGAGATCGATAACCGTTTGTTTAGGGGTCGAGATCGACCACAGACGAACCGATTCATTAAAATCGCCACTCAGGAGGAGATCTCGATTGGGGGAAATCGCTAAAGACCGAACCGAGCTGTTATGTCCATTCAAAATCATTTTTTCCTGTAGGCTATCGATATCCCAAATCCGCAGAGAGCGATCCGCGCTACCGCTAATTAGCTTTTTGCCATCGGAGGTGAAAGCGAGAGCATAAATGGTACGAGTGTGGCCGCGCAGCTTAGTTTGCAGCTGGATTTTACCCACCTGCCAGAGATGAATGGAGGTATCTTTTTGGCTATTTAACGAAATAGCTAGTAAATCGCTTTGAGGATCAGGAGACCAGGCTAGAGCAGCAATATCCTCTTTGAAGGTTGCCAAAGGGGCGACATCGAGCGGTTCTTGAACAGACCAGATATAAACGGTTTTCCCCTGGCCCCCCGCTGCAATACGAGCGCCATCGGGAGACCAGGCCAAGCCCCAGATTGGTAACCTTTGGCTATCATCGAGCGGTTTGAGAAGAAAACTGCTGTGCACGGGGTTGACTTCTGATTTTAGATGATCGGCATACCGATTAAAGGCAAATGCCCCCATAATAATCCCAGGTATCGCTGGGGTAGCTTTGAGTTGCCACAGTCGAATATAACCATCATCCCCGGTGCTGGCCAGTGTGCCTGAAGTTGGGGAGAAAGCAACCGCACGAACCGCCCGGCGATGAGCAGACCAGATCCAAGAAGCGGGCAGATAACCCAAAGGCATTCGGGAGCGTGAATCAGTCAAATTTTCGGGAACATGCCAGGAATGGAGATAGCCATCGCCATCGCCACAAACAAGCCAATGACCATCGGGAGAAAACGCCATGCACAGGACCAAACGGCTCTTGATACGAAGTTCCACCAAGGGTCGATAATTTTGTACATCATAAAGCCAAACTCGGCCATCCCAGGTTATCGCCGCTGCGAGAGTCCCATCAGGAGAAAACGCAACGCTACTGATAACCGATGGGTTCCCTGGTCGCCATTGATGCCATTCATGCAATAATCGATTGCAAAATTGGTGCAGATAACCCCAGACAAACCCGCGTGATTCGATAGGGGCCTTTTCCAGTAAATCGAGAGCGGTCTTCGGGTTTCTTTCGGCAGAAACAGCTACTCGAGCCAGAAGAAGGGCTAAGGCATTGCGATCACTAATCTGTGCCCGGCGAATCGTCTCTTCGTTGGCAGATTCGAGTTGCTTCAAGGCTTCATTGGTCTTGCGCTTTTCTTCGTTGGCTATCTCGGTCTGTTGCAGAGCACTTCTCGCCGCTTGTTCGGCGCGAACACTGGCTTCGGTTGCCTCTTCGGCTCGATTCTTTGCTAGATCTGCTACGGTTCTCAATCGAATATTAAAGTAGATACTGATCCCTAACAGGATGAGGACAAGCATCAGAGAGGCTATCCCCATGGTGGCAATAGCGGGATGCCGCCGGCTCCATTTCCATAACCGTTCCCAGTTCGAAACGGGTCGGGCCAGAATCGGTTTTCCGTGGCGGAATCGATTCAGATCTTCGGCTAACTCTCTGGCAGATAGGTACCGGCGACTAGGCTGTTTTTGTAAACATTTTAAACAGATCGTTTCCAGGTCACGCGGTAATTTTGGCTGTAACTGACCAGGCGGGATCGGTTCCTGGTGCATCACTTGCAAAATAGTATCTAAAGCGGTTTCCCCCCGAAAGGGGGGGCGCCCCGTAATCAATTCGTATAAGATACTCCCCAGAGCATAGATATCGACCCCAGCACCTAAACCTCGATTTTTCCCAGCTGCTTGTTCTGGAGCCAAATAGCTTGGGGTGCCAACAACTGCCCCCGT
>JAKBAI010000280.1 GCA_021809185.1 Planctomycetota bacterium | reverse complement strand
AGAGATCGAAAAACTTCAAGTCGCTCTGCATCATTTAGATCATGCGATCGATCATCATGCTGCGGGGGAAATGTTGGATCATTGCAGACATTCCAAAGACAAGATCATTCCGGCGATGAACGCCGTTCGATCGATCGTGGATTCTTTGGAAGGGGTTGTCTCCGATGATTTATGGCCTCTACCAACCTATCGAGAGATGTTATTCATTAAATAATTTGGGTTCCTCTTGGGAGTTATTCCTAAGCTGATATAACCCAGAAAATCGAGTTACGAAAACAAGTCTAGGAAGCGAGAAATTCTCTCCTTTCTGGACTTTTTTTATAAATGGATTGACTAGTTCAGGATAACATTTTTGACTCGATCATCGCACCAACTTATCTAATATTAGACATTTAACATAGTAGTTTTGCTCGCTTTTCAGTCTAATTTGTCAACCAAATCATTATTGTCTTAGATGAATTCCGAGTATTTTTTTGGAACGATTTCTCAATCGAAAATGAATTCCGATGATTTTTTGAGGGCTTTTCGGAGTTAAAATCAACAGGAAAACTAGAAAAATGGAATTGAAAGTGGATCGATTTTCGCAAAAATCTTATTTTTAATTGATATTTTTCGGAAGCTAAATAAAAGCCTCTTTTAGGCGATAAAATGCGAAAATAACACGAAAAAAGTGACTTTTCTCAAAAAAAGTGACTTTTTCTTGAGAAAAATGCAATTTTTAGCAAGTTGATTATTGACATTTAATAGAAATCTCTTTACTTTCCCATTAAATCGTTATATTTTAGTGTTTAAATAGAAAGTAGAAATCATGGCAGACAAAGAAAAAAAACCGGCACCAAAGTCATTGACCCAAAATGAGTTCTTTACCGCTTTAGCAGAATCCACCGGAAAAAATAAAAATGAAGTGAAAGAATTTTATGAAAAGATGATCGATCTAATCATTCATGAATTGCAAAAGAAAGGTGGAGGAGTATTAAAGCTTCCGAATGCTTTCAAAATTACGATGAAAAAACGTCCTGCTGTCAAGGGGGGTGAAAAATACATCAATCCCTTTACGAAGAAAGAAGAACTCACTAAACCGAAACCTGCAAAGAAATATATCACCGTTCGAGTATTAAAACCCCTCAACTCGAAACTCGACTAATATTTACTTTTGTCATAAAAAATATACAAAACATAATACAAAGGAAAAATTCATTGATAGCAATTTGGGTCTATGGTGTTTAAGTAGTCTACCAGATCAATTGCTTCAATTGAAAGAGTTTGAAATTATTGTTTTGGAATTAAATTACCATTAAAGGTTTCTCATGAAGTTATTAAAAATTTGTAGTCTATTTTTGATGTTAGGAGCTTTCTTAACTGTTACAGCACAAGAGGCTCCAGCACCTGTAAAAACCGATTTTTACCCCTTAACTAAAAATGCAGTTTGGATCTATAAAACTAAAGGGGTAACTGTAAAAATGAAAGTTGGTAACTCTTCTCCCGAAGGAACCAAAATTGAAACGTTAGTGAACGACAAATCGATTTCTACGGAAGTAATTCAGGTCAAAAAAGATGGTATTTATCGAGTTGCTATTGCAGATATCAAACCATCTAAACCAGTATTACTATTGAAATTACCTCCGAAAAGTGGAGACAGTTGGGAAGTTGATACTAAACTCAAAGAGCAACCAATCAAATGCAAATTTGAAGTGAAAGAAGAAAAGGTTACCGTTCCTGCAGGGAGCTACGTTTCTTATGTCGTTCAGGGAAAAAATATAGATATCAACGGAATGTCCGCTGGAATCACCACATGGTACGTTGAAAAAATTGGAATCGTTAAGATTTTGCTTGATTTCGGTGGCGAAAAGTCGCAGCTCGAGTTAGAAAAATTTGAACCTGGAAACTAACCTCTAAAAGTTAGGTGAGAAACTAGTTAGGGATTAAATTCTAATTTACTGGTTTACTCATGGTTGAAGTTCGGGTCAATTTTATTTTTGATAGAATAGATTGACCCATTTCATTTAAGCTCATCAATCTTTGTAGTTATTTTTAATTCTCTTGTTCGATCTGGAATAATCTTTGACATTTTCTGATCGTCTGTTTGAATCAGCAAATCTGCTTGGGCACCCATTGTGCGTTGGCATCGACCCACGATTTGAATCACTTCCCGATTCTATTTGTCATTCTCTTTCAGAGATAACCCCAAATACCATTGCCTCCGCGTATGAGACCTTTTGTACGGAAGTACTGGATATTATTCATCCATACGTTCGGGTTATAAAATTTCAGATGGCGTTTTTCGAGATACTTGGAGCGCCCGGTTTTTCGGCTCTGCAAAAGCTTCTTCAAAAAAGTCGACAAATGGGTTTCCTTACTATTTTGGATGGTAAACGAAACGACATTTCCTCCACGGCTACTGCTTACGCGCAAGCGGCTTTTTCGAATCTGGTTTTCAGAGGGGATCAATATCCTATTTGGAAAGCCGATGCCATGACCATCAATCCCTATTTAGGGAGTGACACGATAGAAACTTTTGCTGAAATAGCCAAACAGGAACACGCTGGATTATTTGTTCTGGTTCGAACGAGTAATCCTGGTTCTGGAGAATTTCAAAATCTTATTTGCAATGGTAAACCACTTTTTCAGTATGTTGTTGAAAGTATAGAAAGGATCAATTCCACATTTATGGGAGATTGTGGATTTGGGAATATAGGAGCTGTTGTAGGGGCTACGCATCCTGAAGAATTAATCAAAATTCGCCAGTTATTTCCAAAACTTTGGTTGTTGATTCCAGGTGTTGGCGCACAAGGAGGGGACGAAACAGCAATTCGCTCCATTTTATATAGAACTGGGCCAATGGGGGCTATCGTGAATAGTTCTCGAGGAATTACGTTTTGTTATCATAGCAAAGATCCGAATTGGAAAAATCTTATTCGTGAATCAACCCTGAAAACGATCGCGTCCCTAAAACCTTAACAATAGAGAATTGTCCTTAATTGCGATTTTATAACATCGTTCTAAAACTTTTGTTTATTGCCATATTTGAATAAGTGGAAAATATTTCTTAGAAAAGGATATTGTTCGAAAGAGATAGCCATCATTAATGCTTTGGTGATTTTCCTGGTTCCTTAATCAGGGCAATCAAGTTCAACCGGAAAAATTAGGATAAATCATAAATATTACGATTGAAACAGATGGATTATACTTAACCTTCCTATGGACTTTTGTTTTATCTTTATTTTGCTCGCCCATTGTAAGAATCTTTGCTATAATCCTTGATATAATTATGTAGAGTTTATTTCAGAGGGATTGAGTTGATAAAAGCTATAGCAACATTTACTCAGGTTTCAAAATATTATCCTCTTCCATGGGGGATTAGCTTGTGGAAGAAATTAAGCCATGGTGTTTCTGAGCCTACAAAAATTACCGCACTGAATCAAGTTAGTTGGTCGATTGGAACAGGGGAAGTTGTGGGTCTGGTTGGGCCTAACCGAGCGGGCAAAACGACTTTAGTTAAAATATTATTATCGATCACTTCCCCTAGTCAGGGTCATATTTCCCGATTCGACCGAACGGTTGACGATAAAACCACTTTGGCCGGGGTGGGTTATATGCATGAAAATCAACATTTTCCTAAATATCTCAATGCGGAGAAATTATTGTCGTTTTATGGAATGTTGACGGGGTTAGATAAAAAGATTATCCAAGAACGAACACCAAAATTATTGGAACTCGTTGGCTTAGCAGATCGGCGAAACGAACCGATATCTCGTTTCTCTAAAGGGATGATTCAACGATTAGGCTTTGCCCAAGCTCTGTTAAACGATCCAGACTTATTGGTTTTGGATGAGCCAAGTGAAGGATTAGATCTACCTGGCAGGAAAATGCTTAAAGAGCAAATTAAACTCCGTAAGCAGCAGAATAAAACCGTGCTGATTGTATCCCATGGGTTGGCAGAATTGGAAGAAATTTGTGATCGAGTCGCCGTAATGAATCAAGGAAAAATCGTTGCGGAACGAAAAATGAAAGATTGGCTTTTGGATCCGAAATCGGGAAAACAACAAACATTAGAACAAGCAATATTTCCCCTCTATCAAACACAACAATGAATTTACCACTTATTATTCGTGCTATTCGCTGGATGATTTACGATACCTTTCGCCAGTCCCTGGCGACTAGATTGTTCTGGGCAATGGTTATTTTGAATCTAGTGATTGTCGTTTTTTGCTTCAGTATCAAAATTCGTGGGGACGAGATGCTCCCCTTAGCACCCGGTGAAATTCCAATGCGCCTGAATTTGCAAAAAGCGATTGAATTGGGGCACGAAAAGGCATTACCTTTTGGAATGGTTATTCATCCGATTGGGGTCGAATGGCTTTCTGAACCATTGGGTAGAATCATCGCTAAAAAAGAGGGGCTTGATATTTTCGATACCAAAGTCTCCTTAGGTTTTGGTCTGATTGAATTGCCCAAGAGCAAGGATCGTGTCGATGCTATTCGACAAATTCATGTTTGGTTGGGGGGAATCGTCGCAGATACGGTTGGGATGTTTCTAGTGCTGATCTGGACAGCGGGGTTTTTACCGAGTTTCTTGGAACCGAACCATGTAACAATTCTTCTCGCGAAACCGACTCCGCGCTGGGCGTTACTTTTGGGAAAGTATCTTGGTGTCCTATTCTTTGTTTTTCTGCAAAGTACTATATTTGTTCTGGGTACTTGGCTTGCTTTAGGGCTTCGAAGCGGAGTATTTGATCGTCTCTATCTATTAACGGTTCCTTTGCTGGTGATCCATTTCTCGATCTTTTATAGTTTTTCGGTTCTCTTAGCCGTAAGCACTCGGAATACCGTTGTGTGTGTGCTTGGATCTATTGTCTTTTTTGTCCTGTGTTGGGGGCTGAATTACGGTCGACACGCCGTTGTCGTTTTGCAAATACCAGGAATGAGTTCTGTATCTAAAACGATGGTGGAAATCGCTTACTGGTCGTTACCCAAACCGGGGGATATGAGTCTCATTGTTTATGATGTTCTCCAAGCTGACTCATTTTCCATGAAAATACCTGAATTTCATGAATTACAAAAGCAAGGCAAATTCCAAGCGGAATTGTCGCTGCTAAGCTCTTTTGTCTTTGCTGCGGTGATGCTACTGATTTCCGCGCGTGAATTTAAGAAACAAGATTACTAATTCCTTTTACTCTAGACTAAAAAAGTGCATAATATCGATAACTCATCTGCTATGTTTTCTTCAAGCATGTTCAACTGGTCATATTGGCGTGATCAAATCATGCTAGACCCGACGATCACGAATTTAAACACAGGGTCTTTTGGGCCATTGCCAAAACCTGTTTTTGCCGAGGTTACTCGTTGGCGCAATTACTTAGCTGAAGAACCGACCGATTTTTTTGTGCGCAAATTGCCAGATCCGTTGTGGCAGGCACGAGAAAGTTTGGCGAGATTTCTTGGTACTATACCAGAACGAACGATTTTCACTTCGAATGTATCTGCCGCGATTAATCTGGTTGCATCCTCTTTGAAACTTTTTTCTCCAGGGGAAATATTACTCTCTGATCATGAATACGGAGCCATGCACTGGTGCTGGGAGAGAGTGGCTCAGCTCCAAGGTTTGAAGCTCCGAACTTTCCCTTTACCGACTCTCGCTACGAGTGAAGAAGAAATTGTTTCGGCGGTAATGAAAGCAATCAATTCCCAAACTCGGCTGCTTTTTATTAGTCATATCTTGTCCCCGACAGGTCTAATATTGCCGGTGAAAAAAATATGTAAAGCTGCTCGAGAACGTGGTATTATTTCCGTGGTCGATGGTGCTCATGCACCAGCAATGATCGATCTAAA
>JAKBAI010000279.1 GCA_021809185.1 Planctomycetota bacterium | reverse complement strand
GACCGCTCGTGTGGATACATAGCCCGGCACGGTCCTCACCAATCCCCCCAAAAATCGAGCAATATCACTTTACCCCGGTAATCCGATAACTTGAATTTCACCCCATCGATATCTTCCGCTTGGATCTCTGGAGCCACCAAACCTAAGGGAAAATGCAGAAACTCAAATAGATCTCTTTTGACCAGATCTCCCAAGGTTTCCCCTTTGGGAAAATCATTTATCGAAGGGCAATCCCCATACTCCTTGATCAATGAATTAAACCTATTCTCTATATCGGCAACTCGATTTTTTATCTCTTCGAATTCACTACTTGGCTCTTTTCGAATCTAACTATCTCATTTTTTAAAAGAATAAATTGAGCAATTCCCCGAATCTGTTTGTCTGGATTATCCTTGACAATCGACTCCAAAAATGCCGATAATGCTAAAGTTAACTCGGGATTCTTAGTATTTATCCCTCGGAAAGTGAATTCAGAAATTAAGGATTTGATCTCTTTACTTTTACGGTGATATTTTTGCAAATTTGCGACATCTTTCGGTGTCAGTTTGTCAGAGAAATTCGCCCCTCCATTAGCTTCCACCGCACGAAAATAAGCTTTCACCACAAAACTCTCTTGGGGATATTTTCTCGCTAACTGCAAGATCATTTTTCCATATTCATTATCTTTGGCGTTACACTCATCTAGAATTTTTTGCCGTTCGCTATTTTTATTTGGCGAATCGGGTACCTCTCGGTACCTCTTAAGGATTATTTCTTTCGATACCGATCGTGCCTTCAACAGCTTTTTGTATAGTTCTTCTGGTGGCTCTTTTTTAGTTAGTTTATCCTTGACATAAATCCCTATTCCCGTGATCAGGATTAGCAGGATTAGCAGGTTCTCAACGCGAAAACTCTTCTTCACGTCCCCCTCCTTTGCTTATTTTTTTCCCAGTTTTTACGATCTTCGCCGATATTAAACCACTCTTATATCCTCTTCAAGAATTGTTTGTTCTTATCTGTCTTTTTGAAATTTGCTTAAACGATCCCTGACCATAAAAACCTGTTCTGCTCAGGAATCGTTCAGCTGTCTAACATTATTATTTTTTCTTACTACTTCCCTCCAGCAATTCAGTTAATATTTTATCCATCATCTTTTCATTCGATCCTACCGATTTATATCGTATTACTCCCTTTTGATCGAGTATATATAAAGTTGGCCAACCACTGAGATTCCACTCTTTGCTTATGGGGCCTCCTGTTCCTTGTGGCCCGTTCCAGAAGGAACGCCAAGTTATTTTTTCTTCTTCGATTCGTTCCTTGAGAGATGTTTTATCTCGATCAGAATTGACACCAATAATAACAAAAGGTTGATCCTTATATTTTTTCACAAGCGACCGCTCGTGTGGATACATTGCCCGGCACGACCCTCACCAATCCCCCCAAAAATCGAGCAATATCACTTTACCCCGGTAATCCGATAACTTGAATTTCACCCCATCAATATCCTCCGCTTGGATCTCGGGTGCGAGCAAACCTACGCGCAGATGCTGAAACTCAAATAGCTCTCTTTTGGCCAGTTCTCCCAAGGTTTCCCCTTTGCGTAAAGCAGCATATATCGAAGGACAATCTCCATACTTTTCGATTAGTTTATTAAACCTTTTCTCGATCTCGGCAGCTCGTTTTTTCGCTTCGGACTCATTACCTGGCTCTTTTTCGAATTTAAATACCTCATATTTTACGAGATCAAATTGAGCAATTCCCCGAATCTGTTTGTCTGGATTATCCTTGACGATCGACTCCAAAAATGCCGATAATGCTAACGTTAACTCGGGATTCTTGGTATTTATCCCGCGGAAAGTGAATTCAGAAATTAAAGATTTGATCTCTTTACTTTTACGGTGATATTTTTGCAAATTTGCGACATCTTTCGGTGTCAGATTATAATTATAAAGTGATCCATAAGCTTTCACTGCAAAACTCTCTTGGGGATTTTCTCTCGCTAATTGCAAGATCTTTTCTGCAAATTCATTATTTTTGGTGTTATACTCTTTTAGAATCTTTTGCAGTTCGCTCTTTTTATTCGGCGAATCGGGCACCTCTCGGTACTTCTTAAAGAGCTTTCCGCCCGACTCCGCTTGGTCTCTTACCAGCTTTTTGTATTGTTCTTCTGGTGTCTCTTTTTTAGTTGGCTTATCCTCGGCATAAGTCCCTATTCCCGTGAACAGGATTATAAGGACTAGCAGGTTCCCAACGCGAAAACTTATCTTCACGTTTTCCTCCTTTTGCTTATTTTTTTCTACTTTTTACGATTTTCACCCAAAATGAAATCAACTTTACATACCCATCAAGATCTGTTTGCTTTTATCTGTCTTTTTGAAATTTGCTTAAACGATCCCTAAGCATAAAAACCTGTTCTGCTCAGGAATCGTTGAACCGTCTAACATTATTCTTTTTTCTTACTGCTTCCCTCCAGCAATTCATGCAATATCTTATCCATCGCTTTTTCATTCGATCCTACCGATTTATATCGGATAACCCCCTTTTGATCGAGGATATATAAAGTTGGCCAACCACTGACATTCCACTCTTTACTTATGGGGCCTCCTGTTCCTTGCGGCCCGTTCCAGAATGAACGCCAAGTTATTTTTTCTTCTTCGATTCGTTTCTTGAGAGATGTTTTATCTCGATCAGAATTGACCCCAATAATTGCAAATGGTTGATCCTTATATTTTTTCACAAGCGACCGCTCGTGTGGATACATAGCCCGGCACGGTCCTCACCAATCCCCCCAAAAATCGAGCAATATCACTTTACCCCGGTAATCCGATAACTTGAATTTCACCCCATCGATATCCTCTGCTTGGATCTCTGGAGCCACCAAACCTACGCGCAGATGCTGAAATTCAAATAGCTCTTTTTTGGCCAGATCTCCCAAGGTTTCCCCTTTGCGGAAAGCGTATACTGAAGGACAATCTCCATACTTTTCGATTAGTTTATTAAACCTTTTCTCGATCTCGGCAGCTCGTTTTTTCGCTTCGGACTCATTACCTGGTTCTTTTTCGAATTTAGATACCTCAGATTTTACAAGTATAAATTGAGCAAGTCCCCGATTGTCTTTTTCTGGATTATCCTTGACAATCGACTCCAAAAGTGCCGATAGAGCTGAAGTTAACTCGGGATTCTTAGTATTTATCCCGCGGAAAGAGAAGCTTAAAATTAAAGACCCGATCTCTTTACTTTTGCTGTGATATTTTTGTAAATTTTCGACATCTTTCGGTGTTAGTTTGTCAGAGAAAATCACCCCTGCATATGCTTTCACCGCAAAACTCTCTTGGGGATTTTCTCTCGCTAACTGCAAGATCTTTTCTCCAAATTCATCACTTATGGCACTATACTCTTTTAGAATTTTTTGCTGTTCGCTCTTTTGATTCGGCGAATCGGGCACCGCTCGGTACTTCTTTAAGATTTTTTCTCTCGAATCATATTGGTCTTTCTCAAGCTTTTTGTATTGCTCTTCTGGTGTTTCTTTTTTAGTTGGTTTATCCTCGGCATACGTCCCTATTCCCGTCATCAGAATTATCAGGACTAGCAGATTACCAACGCGAAAACTTATCTTCACGTTTCCCCCTTCCTACAATTAAAATGGATTACGAACTTTACCAAAATCAATCAATTGAAGGTGATTGATTCCTTTTACTTTACCAGAATATAGATAAGGTGTCCAGAAAATCCATTGGGGATGATCAATAAATACTTAGCAAAAAAGGGTAATTAATTACGGTTATATGAAATCGGAATTAAAGCAAAATCGCGAAAAGATCGATTCCGACCATCGAAACGTAGAAGAGATAATGGAATAATTTTAGCAGATTTAGTTCTTTTCCATGAAATTCTCATAAATAATTGAACCCCGACTACGATCTAAATGGGATTCAAAAGAAAGTCAGCTTTTTTTCTCGACGATTTGCGGATGAAATCCTAAAACATCAAAAAATCAACCATCTCAAAAGAATTATTCGCATTGAGATAGGCAATCCATTTTTTAAGGGGAGAGAAAATCGAATGGCGATTGGCATCGAACAATTGAGTATTAATACCATCCGCACGCTATCAATGGATGGAGTGCAAAAAGCAAATTCTGGACATCCGGGCGCCCCCATGGGTATGGCCCCGGTTGTATATACCCTCTGGCAAGAGATCATGAATTACAACCCTGCTGATCCGAACTGGGCCAACCGAGATCGGTTCGTGTTATCGATCGGTCATGCTTCGATGCTCATCTACTCCATACTGCATTTAACAGGGGTGCGCCAGGTCGAACACGGGAAACCGACCTCGGAATTAGCAGTGCCGATGACCGATATTCAGCGCTTTAGACAATTAAATAGCCGCTGTCCCGGTCACCCAGAATCCCATCTGACCTCGGGGATAGAAACCACCACCGGACCTCTCGGCCAAGGGGTTGCTACCAGTGTCGGAATGGCTATCGCCCAACGCTGGTTAGCAACACGTTATAATCGTCCGGGTTATCCTCTATTTACCTATCGAATCTATTCGATCTGTGGCGATGGTTGTATGATGGAAGGGGTCTCGTCGGAAGCTGCTTCGTTGGCTGCTCACCTCAAGCTGAACAATCTATGCTGGATTTACGATAGCAATCGTATTACCATCGATGGCAGTACCTCGATTGCATTTACGGAAGATACGGCAGCTCGTTTTCGTGCCTATGGTTGGAATGTCCTCAACGTGGACGATGCCAACGATATTTCCAAAGTTAGAGAGAGCGTTTTGGCATCCCAACAATCGGATAAACCGACATTTATCGTCGTGAAAAGCCATATCGCCTTTGGTTCCCCCCATAAACAGGATACCAGCGATGCCCACGGCGAACCGCTTGGTGAAGAAGAAATCAAACTTACCAAACGAAACTACGGTTGGCCCGAAGATGCCAAGTTCCTTGTTCCACCCGAAGTTACTGCTCATTTCCAAAGCGGCATCGGCGAACGAGGTAAAAAGGAACAAGAAAATTGGAATCGATTGTTTGCCAATTATAAAAACGAATATCCAGAATTGGCAAAGGAAGTTGAACTGCTCCTGGCCAATAAACTTCCCGAAGGTTGGGATAAGAATTTACCTGTATTCCCGACGGACGCGAAAGGGATTGCTAGCCGAGATTCTTCAGGCAAAGTTCTGAATGCGATTGCGCAGAATGTCCCTTGGTTGCTTGGTGGATCCGCTGACTTGGCCAAATCGACCAAAACGAGACTTACATTCAAAGAAGCAGGAGACCAGGGACCAGAAGAATTCGGGGGCCGCAATCTCCACTTCGGCGTTCGCGAGCATGGGATGACCGCTATCGTCAACGGTCTTGGATTGAGTAAATTAAAAGCATTTGGCTCAGGATTTCTAATTTTTAGCGATTATGCCAAAGGAAGTATTCGATTATCGGCAATCATGGAATTGCCGGTGATTCATATTTTCACCCATGATTCGATTGGTGTTGGTGAAGATGGGCCAACTCATCAACCGATTGAACAACTGATCAGTTTGCGTGCTATTCCCGAAATGATTGTCTTACGGCCTGGAGATGCCAACGAAGTGGTCGAAGCTTGGCGCTATATCATGACCGTTTCGAATCATCCAGTTTCTCTGATTCTGAGCCGGCAAGCTTTGCCGACTTTGGACCGCACGAAATTTGCCCCAGCGAGCGAATTGAAAAAAGGGGGCTATATTCTAAGCGATGCCCCGAACGGCAAACCACAATTGATTCTAATCGCTAGCGGCAGCGAAGTTTCTTTGGCGATTAGTGCAATGGAAAAGTTAACCGCGGAAGGGATAGCGGTTCGAGTAGTCAGTATGCCTTCTTGGGAA
>JAKBAI010000046.1 GCA_021809185.1 Planctomycetota bacterium | reverse complement strand
TATATCTTACCTCTCAAGTTCCGATAGTTAGGATTACACAAACTGAGAAACCAATTTTTGGAAAACAGCTTGGAATGGTTTGGTCAGTTAATTATAAGCTGGTTCAAAAAAATAATAAAGGAAAATTTCTGCCTTTAGATAAAGCTAATTCTCTTGGAGGTTTCATTATTCAACATGTGAGAAGAGTTTTATCAGAGGAAAGAAAAATAACCAATGCCCAAGGAAAATTTGTACGAAATGATCCTAAACGTGAGGTAGAAGATTATTGGGAATCATTTTGGGTTCCAAGAAATGAGAATTCACCAAGACTTCTAAAACCGGGCAATGATCCATTGCCAGGAGGTGGATCAATACCAGTAATTGAAAGCGCTCTTCCAAATTCGTTTAATAAAGTGAAAACAAAAAAAGCCAATGATTGGTTTATTACACCCCTTCGCAAAGAGATTGAGATCAATATTGCGAATGGAAATGTTAGTACACTAATAACTTACAAGATTTTATTTAGTGGTGAAGTTTATTATTTTGAAAATCTTCCGTTTAGTAAAACTATAAAAACAAATGCCATGGATTGGCCAATTGGATTTAAATTGGATGGAAGTGAAGGAGGAGATCCCTTATCAGGGAGTGGTCGCTCACTTCCATCCAATCAATTACGAAAAGGCAGATCATTATATCCAGAACAACAAGTTAATCTTTGGAGAAACAATTATTTTTCTTCTGGACCATTTAAGCATAGTATAGAAGTTGATTTCAAAGCTCCAAAGTTCGTCCCTAGGATAATTAAAAAATCCCCTTAAACCTACTATTAATCAATAAAAAAGTAAGAATTAGCTATGCAACGAATTTGAAACCAGATTCAATATGAACATTAAGTAGATGGTGATATAATGAGACATACGATAATTTCGAGTATCCAAATAGCATTATTAGTTTTAACTTTCATTTATATTCAGTCAAAGATTTATTGTCATTCGCGTGACGAATCGATTGTACTTAATGAACTGATACAAAGCCCATTAGAAAAAATTAATTTTCGTAGTTCTAGAGATTTACTTGAGAAATTGAATTCTAAAGATAAAAGCATTCAAGAAAAAGCAAAACATATTATTAAGCAAATCCAACAAAATCCTGATCTATTTATCGATCGAATAATCAAAGAAATGGACGAAAAAAATAATGCAGTAATATATCTTTTGGTGCAAATCGGAGAACCGATAATTAAACCGTTACTAGAGAGAGTCAAAAACAATGACAAACATTTAATTATGGTATTAAAATCAATATCTCAAATTAACATTCAAGATCAAACAATTCCAAAAATGTTTTTACCTTATCTTAAAAGAAAAAACATTGAGTTGCAAATTAAGACGTTAAATGCGATTGAGACAATCGATAAGGAAAAATACTTTAATGAAGTATGGGAATACTATTTAAAGATGGTTGAAGAGAATATTGATTATCAAATTAATGATTGGCGTGTTCTGTATCCTTATTTAACATCTATCGATAACATTTTCATTGCTAATCTTGATAAATTATCAATACACCGCGCAAAACTACTTGAAATTTTTAATTTGAAACAAAGCAAAAAAAGTTTCAATTTATTAAATTCGTTGCCACTTAGTGGAAGACAAAAACTAATATCGCGATCTCAATTTATATTGCAAATATTAATTGACAACTTAAATTTTTATCATAATCCAGAATTAAAGATCTTGTTTAATCAAATATGTATGGAAAAAAATTTTTCGACTGTGGAGTTAAATCTCATAATTTCACAAATAACTTATCGATTATGTGATGAAGATGGGGAAGTCGACTTCAACATGTTGTCAATTGTGACTCATTTTCTTTTCGATATAAGTGAGACAACTTTAGAAGAGACTTTAGAATTCCTAGACGCTGACGATAACGACAAATATCTTTGGTCCAGCAAAAAGATTTATCCTATTTTAATTCCACAAATTAAATTTTACATAAATAATGAAAAGGGGAAAGGGAAGCTTATTGCATTATCATATCTGCTTAACTTTGGAAGAAAATCTATTGAAAATTATGCAGTTCCAAAATTAATGAAATATTTTCAATCCCATCCAGATGAAATTGATCAATCAATCTCCATCTTGAAATATTTCCCATTAGAATTTGCTGATAAATTCGCAAATGTTATTATAAAGGATTCTAGTAAAAGTATAAAGTATTTAGAACTTTTATCATCTGAGAAAAAAATGACTCAAGAAAATCAAGACTTCTTTAAGAGAATTGCTGCAATACTTTCAGAAAATAAATCAAAATTAATCATTAAAGAAATAGCAGATAAAACTGAAGAATTAGTTGGCCTAATTAAAGATAATTATTCAAAGAAAAAATGGTAACTGTTCAGGGGGTGTTGACGGAATTGGGTAGGAAGTCTATAATATTGATGTATGTTACTTCAAAATCTTCCATCTCAGGCAACTTTAGAAAGGCTTTCACCGCGTTTGAGTGCTCGTCTACAGTCTTTTGGAGAAACGAACAATTCACTTCAATCCTTATTGATTTACCCCTAAATACCGATCAAGTTGCTCAACCTTTTAATGACCTAATTCGAGCAATTAATGAACTAGCCAATCAAATCGAAATACTCTTGCGTCAGCTTGACATTAAAGATAAATCGGACGAAACAAAGCAAAAGAACTTTCGAATCCAAGTCGAAGAAAATACAAAATGAAAAGAAATCCTCCTTGAACGTGAAGCCGAAATTGCTGAATGAAAAGAAACCTTACTTGAACATGAAGCCGAAATTGCTGAATGAAAAGAAAGAGTAACCGTTCACGGGGTATAGTGGAGAAGAGAAGGTTTTGACTTACTTTTGTTACGATGATCGCTAACCGCTTGGGTGATGAAATCTAAAACATTTCTCTTTTGTTGACGGCAACTTTCGACTATCGTAAACATTCTTTCTAAGTATCGACTTCCTCTATCGGATTGCGTACCAAAACTAATTTTGCGTAGGATGACCGCAAGACGTAGAGCTCTTTCTGACGAGTTGTTCGTGGGTTCAATCCTCTCCATTCCCTCATAATAGGCAAACGTCCACAGCGATTCTTCCATCGCCAATAGCTCACCGCAGGTCGCTGCTGTCTTTTCACACGCGCAGCGACTTCCGCGTTCGAGAATTTCTCGAACTGCTTCCTTAAAAAATTTTCGATACTTTCTTCGAAAACCGACTATGGTCATCGTCCCATCTCGAACTTTCGCCCATTTATTCAACATCAGCTGACCAAAGGCCAATAACTCTTCGCCTATCTTCTTGCTCTCTTCATTATTTCTTTCTATCATCGCTTGAAAGTCTCTCAGTAAATGAGACCAACAGACTTGTCTTAAAATCTTTTCCAGGAATTTGTAAACACTAAAGCGATCGGGTACGATAATCTTTGTCAAATTCCCAACTAGGTTTAGAAAACACTCTCGTGAGCGTTTAGCAGCTATCCAATAGATCGTCACATAGCTCGTAACCATCACCCATAGCCACTTCTTATCTGTTTTCTCTGTCCAGCTTGTCTCATCCACGTAAGCCATGGGATCTTGTTGAGCTTTCTGTTTGGCTTCTTCGTAAATCGGTTCCACAAATCGATTACTTCTGTTGGCTCTAAAAGTGGTCGTGCATGATCGGGATGACCAATCTGACTTCAATCTGTCCCCCTTGGGCTTTACCGCTTGGTCTTTTGTTTCTTTGAGGTTGGTTGTGTAATTTCTGCCGCTTGAGATTGATTCCTCTTTTGATTGGCTTTTTTCCCTTTAAGTAAGTTGTTCTTCTGGCGTTGAAGTTTGTCGATTTGAGTTGGTTGGTGTATAATCATGTTAGCTTAGTCATTAACTGATGATTCTAGAAATTCAACCCGTTCCTCCAAATTTGAATATAATCTCTCACAGACGGTGAAAGAGTATTCAGATGCGCTAAGATATATATTATGTTCTAGATTGCTTCCTCAACTTTGTCAAGACCTGCTTGAACGATTACCTTTTTCTTTTCAAAGAAAATAGAAACTTTTACTCCGTTGGCACGCTTGTCCTCATTTTAAGATCGTTTCTATCTTTATCTTCGATTACAACTTTTTCCTAACGACTTTCGCCCTAGTAAAGCTGCTCTTCACCAATCCTAGAACCTTTTTTACTCGATCATTCAAAATGATTGTACACCCCAATAATCCAGTAAAATAGAGTGCACAAACATCGACCACAATTCTTTTACTTCTGATAGTCCTTTGAACAGTTACCTTGCTTTTTCATAAACTGGCAAAAAGGATTGAATGATTTCCCATTGTTCGTCGGTTAGATCCGTATTATATTATGTTGTTTTCATCCTCTTTTCTTATAGAATTTATCATTATTGGATCGTCACTAAGTAAATAACTCTTCGATAACTTCCCCATGAACATCCGTAAGTCGACGATCGATGCCATTATGTCTAAAGGTCAATTTTGTATGATCGATTCCAAGTAACCAGAGAATGGTGGCATGAACATCATAGCCAGTAGTAATCTTATCCTCGGCACGAAACGACCAATCATCACTGGAGCCATGCACAATTCCCCCTTTAATCCCTCCTCCTGCTAACCAATTCGTAAAAGTATCAGGATTATGGTCGCGTCCCAACGAGCCTTGGCTACAGGGCATACGGCCAAACTCCGTTGTCCAATGTAAAACAGTATCATTCAACATTCCTAATCGTTTAAGATCTTGCAAAAGCGCTGCGATCGGTTGATCCATACTCTTTGCCATGATACCGTGATCACGTTCGATATTTTCGTGGGAGTCCCAATTACGACGAGGGAAGCCATTATCGGCCCCGCACCAGAGTTGAACAAAGCGAACGCCGTGTTGCAGTAATCTTCTCGTAATTAAACAATTTCTACCAAATTCTTCTGTCTCTTTTTGATCCAGCCCATACTCTTTTTTTACCGAAGCAGGTTCTTTGGAAATATCCATTACTTCTGGAGCAGCAATTTGCATCTTAGCTGCAAGTTCATAGGAAGAGATTCTTGCTGAAAGTCTTGAATCTCCTTCTCGCGATTGCTGATGGCGAAGGTTCCATTTAGCTAATAATTCCTGAGTCTGTTGATCGATCGAACGATCGATGCCACTATCGAAAGGGGGATACAAATCAAGAATAGGAACTTTGGCTGTAGGACGAACAATCGTTCCTTGATGTTGAGCAGGCAAAAAGCCATTACTCCAATTAGCTGGCCCATTTGGAGCAAAACCACGCGAATCGGGTAAAACGACAAAAGTGGGTAGGTTATCGCTCAAACGTCCCAAACCATAGGATACCCAGGCCCCCATTCCAGGAAACCCTGGCATAACAAAACCAGTTGCTTGTAGAAACGTTGCGGGTCCATGAACATTGGACTTCGATTTCATGGCAGGAAGAAAAGCCATATCATCGACACAAGTTGCTAAATGAGGGAGCAGATCGCTCACCCATTTTCCCGATTTTCCATACTGCTTCCATTGCCAAGGACTTTTCATTACAGCACCGGGAGAACTTTGAAACAGCTCGATCTTACCCCCTGGATTGAACGGTTTTCCATGATTTTTAATCAACTCCGGTTTATAATCAAAGGTATCACACTGGCTTGCTGCGCCGGACATGAAAAATTGGACGACTTGTTTGGCTCGCGCTTTATGGTGAAGCCCTCGATTCTGCTGTTTATTGTTTCGGGTTTCCACCTTATCTTGTAATCCATTCGCATTTCCCTCTTCCTGATTCAGCAACCAAGCGAGAGCAATCGCCCCTAACCCCCCTCCGGATCGCAGCAAAAGATCTCTCCTTGTTAAATCTGGGACTGATACAGATTGGTCAGAAATAGGAGATATGCGCACTTTTCACCTCATTTATAGATAATTAGCAATTGTATAGTTATAGAGAATTAGATTCGATACCTTGCCACGAAGCGGAGATCAATCGACAAATAAAAACTCGTTCAAGTTCCAAAGCAATCTTGCGCTATTCGCTAAGCCATTCTTTTGTGTGAACGAAAACAACTCCGTTACTTCTTCTTTCGTTGCTTTGCGATTTAATATTAGATAGATCAATTTTTCGATCTGCCGTTTCAAATCCGACTCGTCTTTTTTCAGTTTTTCCTCCAGATATTTTGCCTGCTTCAAAATAAACGGATCATTGAGTAAAGCTAGAGCTTGTAACGCCGTGAGGGTCTGGTTTCGTTTGGGAGTGCTGACATTAGGGTCAGCACAATCGAGGGTATCCAGAAAGGGATTCGTCACACTACGAACAACAAATCGATAAACCGATCGGCGCCAAGTGCTGGGATTATCAACAAACTGAGGATTGCTGTAATCATAAGTTGGGGAATGATCATCTTTAAATTGAAAAAGAGCAAACCCCGGCCCACCACCAGAAAAAATCATTTTACCACTAGCGAGCAAGATGGCGTCCCGAATCTGTTCGGCATCTAATCGTTTTCTGTTCATCCGCCAAAGAAAACGATTATCCCCGTCGATCTGGGAATTTCTATCCTGATTTTTGGAAATTTGACGATACGTATGACTCGTAACGATTAAAAAATGTAATTTCTTTAGGGATTGAGTGGTGCGCAGCTCGTCGGCCAAGTAATCGAGCAGTTCTGGATGAGTAGGTAAAGCTCCATTGTGACCAAAATCGTTTGGACTATCAACGATCCCTTTCCCGAAATGATAAAACCAAACCCGATTCGCGAGGGAACGCCAGGTTAATGGATTATCTTGACTGCTAATCCATTTGGCTAAGGCAACTCGGCGTTGACCTTCCTGATTAACATCAGAAATCATAAGATTGCTCGATAAACCTTCTAGGCAATCTAACCCCGCTGGTAAAACCTTTGATTTTTTCTTTGACACCTCTCCGCGCCCAAGAATATGGATGTCACGAGGTTTATCGAGAGGGATTGGTCCATAATAAAGATCAGAATTATTTGAGGATTTCGATTTTCGAATCTCGATTAATTCTTGAAGAATTTTCTCTTTTTTCTGTCTTGTATTTGCATCGTAAGCAGAAACCAGTATCTCTTGCTTTTGCTTCTCGAACAAATGAAGTTGTTGCCAGATTTTTTCATTCTCTCTTAGTTCAGAAAAGTTGTTATCAAGTCTGTTTCGATTCAGTTTTAATCTACTCGTCGCAGAATCGACGAGATATTTTCTAGACCACAAACCTGCTTCAATCGATTCCGAAGACTCGACCAGGGTATGGGCAGCAAGATTGGTTTTATTTTGCAAAACTTCTACTTCAGCGAGAGCAAAACAGAAATCATCAATGCCAGAAGTTTTACGATTCCAAAGTCGATTGACCGTAATTCGCAAATATCTCCCCTTGAGCTGATGACCAGCAATCGGAACATAACGATCCTGAGGATTGATAAAATCGGACTTGCTGTAATCGACAATGCAGAGAGAATCTTTAAAGTCGTGATCATTGCTTAAATCGATTCGAAAGCGCTTTGGAAACCCAAACCCTGGAGTGTTTGGGAAATCGACAGGTCTTGCGGGATAGAGAACAATCCAATCGATCGCTGAGATTTTACCAAGATCGATTTGCACATAACAAGAATGATCAGCAGAGGGATGAATTAGACTATGATAACCGTTACTATTACTAGGAGTCGAAGAAAAAAAGAGAGAATTTTGTCTCCATTGTTCACGGGCTTTTTCTATTTTCTTGTCCAATTCTTGCACTTTAGGAGCAACCTGAGCAGATACGGTCTGATCTAAAATTCGCAACTCTTTCTCCAAAAGCTGCTCGCGTTGTTTATTGCGAATCAAAATCATATCGTTCATTGGGGCATTCACGAGGCGCTCCCCGCGTCGAACTCCCGCAAAAACAGATTGTAATTGATAATAGTCTGCCTGGCTAATCGGATCGAATTTGTGATCATGGCATCGGGCACAATGGATCGTTAAACTCATAAAAGAGGAAATCGTATTCGCGAGCATATCATCGCGATCCAAAACCCGAGTTTTTTCCTTCTCGGTCGTACCTTCCCGCAATTCGACATGCCCAACAAAATCCCAAGGACCAGCGGTTATGAACCCCGTAGCGATTACGGCATCCCTCCTTTGCGGAAATAGAATGTCCCCCGCGAGCTGTTCACGTATCCAATCCGCGCACGGTTTATCTCGGTTAAACGAATCAATCACATAATCACGATATTTCCAAGCATGGTCGCGCCTTTTATCTTTATCAAAACCATGAGTATCTGCATAGGGGACCGTATCTAGCCAATGTTGCCCCCAGTATTCTCCATAACGTGGAGATGCCAATAATCGCTTTACCAACTGTTCATACGCATCGGGAGAACGATCGCTCAAAAATTGCTCGATCTGTTCGGGAGTTGGTGGTAGTCCATGAAGATCAAAAGTCAATCGGCGAATGAGGGTTAATCGATCGGCTTGCGGAGAACCAACCAACTGCTTTTCTTGCCATTTTGCTTGAATAAACCGATCTATCGGATTGTCTGAAGGGAACGACATTTTTGTTAAGTTTGGCAAAGCAGGCTTTTGTAACTTTTTAAACGACCACCACAAGTCATTCTCAGTAGAAGTTGATTTTGATTTTTCAATTTTTTCAGATTTGCCCCTTTCTGAATTATTTTCTTTATCTTGCTCTTCTTTGATCAGGTTAGCCTTCGTTGGATGGTCCACTTGATTTTTAGTTCGAAAATAGGGGATTTGATCGAAATTATTTAGATTCGCTGAATCAACGCTAAAACGACAATTTCCATTTTGAACGCCACAAAAGACCTTGGTAGAATCTGAAATAGACCAATAAATTACAAATCCTAAAACTAAAATAACCAAGCATAATAGATGATTTGATAAGATGGTCTGTTTTAAATTTCTATCTTGTCGACGATCTTGAGATCGAAATCGGATTAGAAAAATTGGTTGTAACTTCATATTTAATGATTCTTAACTCGGTTAAAATTTTATATCGAAGAAAGGTATTTTAGCAAAACAATAAATTATAACAAGCATTTTTAGAAAGATGCTTAATTAAGTGTTCAAATATGAAATTCTTTTATTTAAAATTGCTCAAACTATTTCTACCTGGATAAATGGAATTGGCCAATTCGCAATTTTCCGCAAAAGAGAATAGTTTGAAGATCAAATCGAAATCTGATTGTTTGATTTAATAACATTTCAGCAAGGACCGCATCAGAGGTTTTCAGGACTAAAATGAATGGAGAGGTGAATAAATCTTTTACCTTATCAATATTAAAGAGATTCTATTCATTTTCGATTCAGAATTGAAGAAGTTATATTTGGGCTTTGAAGAATAAATTCTGATTTTATTTTGAATTTTTTCCCGAATTTGTCTTTTTAACGACTTTTTTTGGACTTTTTTTGCGAGATTTCGGCACATGAACTTGTGCACGCTGGACCAATTTTTCAACGTTTTTGCCAGCTTGGAATGTGATAACATTCTTTGGGTTAACCATAACAGGCTCATCGGTTCGCGGATTTCTAGCTCTTCGAGCTTTCCGCCTTTTGATTTCAAAAACCCCAAAATTTCTGAGTTCAATACGACCTTCTTGAATCAATGTATCTAAGATCGCCTGAAAAGTCATTTGAACGATGTCCCGAATTTTTCCTTGTGTTTCGTCCAGGTCTTTGGCAATCTGATTCACAATCGTTCGCTTCGTAACCAAAAAAACCTCCTCTGGAATTCAAAAAATAAGCACCCATAACAAAAACGATCTTCTTAAAAACTCACAAAATACCGATATCAACTCACAAACCATCGAATCAGTGAAGTTAACGAGATTGTCTCGATTTTTTTATTCAGGAATTCGTTTCAAGTATCATAACTGATTCATTATTAACAAAAGTAATGAACCTTGATTTAACCCCTTCTTCAGGATCTTTGCTTCAATCAAGATTGCAATTAATCAGAAATATTTAATTCGCTCTTCAATTTCGTATTGATAAGTTATATTATCGATTTTGAAAACTTCATTCTTAACTATTTACAGATTCAAAAGTTATAGCGATTTCAATATGATCAAAGATATTATCTCTTAAAGGAATGGCAATCCGTAAAAGTATAAACTTTTTCAAACATTTTCTAATATAGATCGATTTTCAGCTAAAAGAAAAATGGATGGATTCTCTTAAGAAGAATTTAATCTGAAAAACTTCAAGAAATAACAAGCACTTCAGAAATATAATTATCTCTTCAAATAAAAGAAAAAGTCATTTTTGACCATCCTTCAATTAAACAGAAACGAAGAATTCTCAACAAAAGAGCTGAATTTTTTTATAAAATCCCCCTTAAAATAAAATGATATCAATTAAAATGAATAAAATAGTTTAAGGGATGATTGATTATCTCAAGTATTCGAGATAGAGAATTCTTGTCAGATTCTTTTTTTTCAATCACCACGGCTCCAGAGTAGTTCAAACGGAAATAAGAATAGAAAGGTAAGTATGAAAAAAAAGGCATTTTTGAGTTTTGGTTTATTGGTAGTCGCAATTATTGGATTCGAAACTTTTATTCATAATCGCGGGCATTCGATGAGTCAAAACGAATCGGTTCAAGACCCCTCAAAAAAATCTTCCCCAGAATATCCCCGCTATCGAGTTGTTTCTTCGGATGGAGCTCATCTGATTGTTACAGATAATACCACGGAAAAATTATTTTTTTATGCAATTGATCATGATGCAAAAATAGGATCGGAATTGAAATTACGAGCGGAGATCAATTTGAAAGATGTTGGTAAAGCCAGCCTACTTCCAACAATGACCAAGCTAACTACAGCCAATCCTGCTGCACCAAAATAATAGATTTTGATTTAATATTTTGATGGTTTGCGCAAGTAAACTTTAATCTGATCGTTTTCAGGGTGAGATCTTCTGAACAAGAATTGAATACTTTTTCAGAAGATTGACAAAACGAATTTTCATTAAGAACGACATCGAGAAGGACATCTATGAAACTACAAATATACTCTCTTGGGATTTTGGGATGCTTTTTATCCCTTTCAGATAGCCAAGCACAATTTAATTTCCCTCAAACTCCTCCACTCAATCCATTTACCAATCAGTACTATCAAAATCAAAATCGATATAATCCTTTTATGAATCGGATTGAACACTCACCGCGAATTGAAGAACGAGAAAGAAATTTTCGGCGCGAGGAAAGGCATGAATTTAATCAGGTTTTAGGGCGATGCAATCCACGAGAGCGAATTTATAACCCTAACTATAACCAATTACGCGGGATCGGGGGGACAACAATTATCAATCCTATTCTGCAGACCCCGTTACCCATTGTGAATAACTACAACCCGTTACTCCCACAAGTCAATCCCGTTATTACACAATACAATCCTCTCACCAATGCCCCTATCAATCCTCTCATTAGCCCACCTGTCGGGAATCTGAGTCCTATTGCGCAACAGGTATTGGCTTTGTATGAACAGTATCTGGGTCGAAATCCAGGAATCAACGGCATAACAAATTGGATCGCTGTCGCACAAACTCAAGGAATTCAATCCGTTCAAGCTGGTATTCTCGCTAGCCCAGAATACTTCCAACTACAAGGTTCAAATTCGATTACCTGGATTAATTCGATTTATAGTCAACTTTTGAATCGAACCCCAACCATATTAGAACAGAATAACATGGTTCGTTTATACAATAACTCGAATGGTAATCGCACAGGAATCGTTTTGAATTTGCTTAACGCAATCAATCAAGGACTTCGTTGAGATTATGCTTTGCATGCGTATTAGAAAAATAATCTCGTTAACAAATAATCTCGTTAACAAATAATCTCGTTAACAAATAATCTCGTTAACAAATAATCTCGTTAATGATAGAAGAATAAAAAGGATCCATCAAACTAAAATTTGATGGATCCTTTTTACTTAAGTGTTCGATAAAATTCCGACAAAATCAGGCGGCGATACCGCTCTGATCGCTCTTTTGTTTTTCTGGTTCGGATTGCTTAGAACTCGCTATCGCTTCTAATTGATCCAACAAGGGCTTAAGCTGATCTTGATGGATAATCTGATTGAAAAAGAGCTGTTCTCTTTCTAAAAGCTCTTGGAAACGATCAAAAATCAATTTGCTTAATTCGCGTAAAGAGGTCATCTCTCGCTCGATACTCCCCTGTCTCCGTTTAAGCTCTTCTTCCCTGCCAAGAGCTGTCCGATTTAACTGTTTCTCGATTCTTTCGACACGCTTTTGCAAATAATCCTCTTCCACTTTGCCATGAGCAAGTTCTAGTGTAACAGTTTCCCAAGTCAATTTCTCTCGTAAGAGACTTTGATTGAGGAACTCTGTCTCATCTAACTTTGACTGAAGCTGTTGAATTTCATTCGTCCATTGATTCTGGATGGAAATAAACCGATCTTTAACGATTGCGTATTGCTCTTGCTGCGCTTGCCGCTCTTTTTGCCAACCTTCCAACCAGAGTTTGGGAATTTTAATCTTTTCAAACTCCCCTGGCTTGCCAGCATCCATTAAAATTTCTTCGCTCGAATCGAAACGACTAGGTGAGACATTACCTGCTCGGTCAAGCTCCCACGGAAAGCCTATCGTTTGCGAATCTCCACTTGTCGTTTGACTTTCTCGTTTATGAAGAAGTGCTTCCTTGAGCTTAAATTGTTCTCGCTCTTCTTGTAAACTTGAAAGTAACTGGTTATATTTATCCGTTTGTTCTAAAATCTCTAATTCTTTTTTCTCTAACTTTTCTCCGAGCTGAAACATCTCGAGCACAACTCGATTTTGTTCGGCCCGCCAAAATTCTTTAGCGATGGCAAAGCGTTCAAATTGTTCGAGTAAAATAATTCTCTGATCCGCTAATGCTTTAGCAAGGGCATGCAATTGTAAAAGCTGATTATCGGTCCATGTGTTATGACTGGAAGCATGAGAACCCGGAGTCTTTTCTTGAGAATGGCTATCGGCACTAATATAGAGCGCATCGTCCGGCAATTTTTGCGATAACATCGCAAGAACCGTTTCATCCTGATTTTTATCTTGCTGAGTCGACTCCCCGGATAAAATACGGTTATCTTCTCCTGAAAGCCTATTGTACTGCTCTAATTTCTTGCGGAGGTTATGGATTCTCTGTTCTAAATGTGCAACCTCCTCTTTTTGCTGTTTCAACTGTTTATCCAATTTTTTCTGGACAGCTTCTTGATTCTTTTCTCTATTTTGGATAAGAATCGTTCTCTCGGAAAGGTCTTTTTCTAAAGCCTTGATTTTAGTCTCTTTTTGAATCAGATCCGCTAAGCGTTCTTGAAGATCTTTCTCAAGAGCACTAAGCCGATTTTCTTGATTTTGTAATCGATCCTGCAACTGGTCCTTTCCTTGCTGCCACTGTGTTTTTTCTAAATTTAGCTGAGTTTGCAATTCCTGCCAACGTATTTTTTCTGTTGACCAGCGTTTCTTAAATCGAAGGAGCCAAGTTTTTCGTAATTGAATCAGCTTGAGCTTCTCTTGAGAAATTTCACCTCGCTGTTGCTCCAATTCATCCTGAAAATTGGCTAAATCTTGACATCTTAACCTAGTCTCTTCCTGTTCTTTCTGGACCTCTTGTCGAAAATCGATCCTCGCTTGGCGCAATTGAGACAGTAAATCGATAATTTGTGCTTTCTCGGAGATTTCGTGCTCCGTTCGGTTTTGGTCATTATCTGTGACGAATCGATTTCGATGAAACCGTAATGAATAACTTCCAAATTGAATCGAATCATCATCCTGGACAGTTAGATGAGAGATTTGCTGCTGTTCGTGGGAAAAAAGGATGTTCGACAAAGAACGAATTGATATTTGCTTGGGAGAGATGGATAAAACAAATCGAGTCGCATTATCTTTCCCCTCCTCACCCTCCTCGAGGCGAATATCATTTTCAAGATCGGAGCCTACGAAAAAAATCCCTTCAGAAAGAGGATATTCCTGATTCACCTCGGATTTATCCGATTCCAGATCCTTTCTTACTAACGATAAACTCCATAATTTTCGATCCGTTGAATTCACCGGTTGATTCGCTAAACTCATTTTCCAAATCCTCTTTATAGACGATTCCATCCTTCTATTTGACATCGACCATATAATCCGGATAATAAAGGCAATTTACAAGAAATAGATAAAGAGGGATTGTCAAAATAGGTAATATCCTAATCATTCATCAAACATTCGTAGAATTCGGATTAACTCGATTATTATGAATTTGAAGAAAGTGAAAGTAATAAGAACGAGGATTCAGATGAATGATTCATTTTCAAAAAATTCGTTTATTAAGCACCTGAATAAAGAAGAAAGATCTTAGCTTCCTTTCAATTTAGCTGTATCAATTCGTTGTACCAATTATAGGGATTGCAACGAAAATATTGGAGAGAAATTCAAAATCATCTGAGAATAATACAGATTTGCTTTTTCCCATAAAGTCCCTGATCTTCCCATTCAAAATATGCTAAAAGAATGAAAAAAATGATGGTGGTTCTACTCTAAAAGACCTAAAAGATGAATTCAACATAAAAATAGCTCATTTACCATCAATCGATAAATTGACTTCTACTAGCAATTCAGATATAATTATTTAATGTGTTTGAATAAAATTTTCAAAATTGTTATCTGTATTATGATAGGATTGGAACTAATTTTTCAACCAATTCTTATCCCGAAAGAAACATGCGCTTGTAATTCTCATTTGAGTTCTAATTCAGTATTTAAGTCGAATTCTAAAGCAAACGTCGATTCAGATATACTTCGAAGCAATGTTCAATCTACACGATCTACTTCGTCGAAAGTACTCTTTCTGAAAAAAGATTCAAAAGCTAATAAAAATCGGTGTTGTTGTTGCTGTGAACAGACAGAAACGGATCAACAATTATTTGATTCGGATTGCATAGAGACTCCTCCTATCCTTGGCTTCGATCTACCTTGTATAACTAATTGCCACTGCCCGACAATATGGTTGCAACAGCCAATCGATACTGCCCCACCAAAAACAAATTCGATCACTGTTTTGGGCAAAATTAAATCGATAGGTAACCTAGAATTCGTTGTACCGTTAAAAATTGGCAATCAGATTATCGCAAATTCATTTGACACAAGCCACTCAAATTCATTCCCTCTAAGCCAGTTATATTATTTACACTTTTCTCGTCTCAATTGTTAAGATTAGCGAATTCGATTTGAGCATTTATCGCTTGCAATGGTCTACTCCATAAAAGGATTACTTCATTGAAATAGTAATTTTAATGAGGTCTTAGAGTGAATAATACGATTTTCCACTCTTACAAAGTTATTCTTAACTTCGAATTCATAGAGGGAGTTGATGCAAATAGGTGCAATTCAGCATAAAACTAGTTCCACATACTACAATAATTAAAACTTGTCAACTAACTAGATAAAATCGATTCGATTAGCAAAGAGGAAATGAAAATGGATCAAATAAATAACGCCTCTAGTAAACCCCTCCAAACAGATACGGTAAGCAGAGCTACCAAAAAGGGAATCCTCGGCTCGATCTTTTTTTGGACGGTTGTCGTCCCATTTGCGCGATTACGTTTTGTTTTTATTCTTGGCATAATCGCCATGATTTATATTAAATGGGACTATATTGTTGCTTATTATGAAAAACATCTACTCAGCATCCAGGAGCAATCGGAGCAATCGGTAGATACTCATTCTGCAAACAACTACGAGTATTTTTGCCCCATGCACCCATCGATTATTCGTCCAGATAATAAGCAAAAGTGCCCTGTCTGTTTTATGCCGTTATCAAGACGAAAAAAAGGGGAGAATGAGGAAAGCCTGCCAGCGGGAACGGTGAGCAGATTGCAAATTACCCCGTATCATATTATTCAGACCGGCATCAAAACCGAACCGGTCGGATACCAGCAGTTGTTTAAGGATATTCATTCCGTCGCCACGGTGGAATTTGATGAACGCGGGCTAAAAACTATCGCCGCGCGTGTAACTGCCCGCATCGATAAACTAATAGCAAATCAGACCGGGCAATTGGTGCACAAAGGGGAAGATCTTGCGATTTTATATAGTAGTGATCTATACACAACTCTCAAAAATCTCCTCGATGCGAAACAGTCCAATAATCAAGAACTGGTACAATTATCTCGCGACCGATTGCAATTATGGGGCCTCGATCAACAGCAGATCGATGATTTGATTAAACTTGGCAAACCGAGCTATTTTTTAAAGATCCGAGCACCGATGGATGGTCACATCACGCGCCGCTACGTTCGCGAGGGGGAGTATGTTAACGAAGGGACCAAAATCTGCGATCTGGCCGATCTGGCAACGGTCTGGATCGAGGCACCGTTATACGAAGAAGACATTGCTTTTTTGCCAAAATCTAGTCACGATCCGCTAACAGGTTGGGCAGACCGGAAAATTCCCGTTCAGGCTAGCGCTCGCGCTTATCCTGGTCGAATTTTTGAAGGGACTATCTCTTTCGTCTATCCTCATATCGATCAAGAAACTCGTACCTTAACTGTTCGATTTGAATTGAAGAATCCAGAGCATGAATTGCGACCAGGAATGTCGGTTGACATTCATTTGCACCTTGGCATAAAAGAATTGCTAGAGAATAAAATGATTAAGCTCTTCAAATTACAAGATGACAAAATTCTCTGTATTCCCGAATCGAGTGTCATCGATACGGGAACCATCAAAGTGGTGTATCGGCAAGAGCTACCGGGTCGATATGATGGGATAAAGGTGCAGCTCGGCCCAAAAATGATTAATTCAGAAGGGATGTTTTATTTCCCAGTAATTTCCGGACTAAACCCGCAAGATTTAGTAGTCACAAACGGATCGTTTCTGATCGATGCGGAGACCCGATTAAATCCAGCTCTCGGATCTCAATATATTGGAGGGAATAACAGCAAAAATTTCGATAGTTCTAAGACACGCCCCTCTTTGCCAGAAGATCCTGACGCCAAGGCGAATATCAATTTGGCTAAGCTCTCTCCTGCCGATCGCAACGAAGCGATAAAACAGAAATACTGTGCCGTTCGCCCACAGACGAAGTTAGGTTCCATGGCTATCCCAATTAAAATTGTTTCCGATAAAAGAAGTTTCTTTGTCTGTTGCGTTAGCTGTAAAGAGGAAGCTGAAGAAAAATTCGATGAGATTTATGCAAAACTCCAAACGAGAAAATCTACAGAATCCTCAGATTCCCTGAAAGATTCCAGTCTAGAAAAAAACCAGGAAATAAACAATTCCAAAATTCAAAAAGAACTGGCAAAACTTTCCACTTCAGATCGCACTCTTGTTTTACAACAGCTCCGTTGTCCTGTATCCAATGAACTTTTGGGGAGTATGGGGCCGCCTATTTTTCAAAAGCATGGGCAGCAGAAAATTGCCCTTTGCTGCTCTGGATGTCTATCGAGTTTCCAGGAACATCCTGAAAAATATCTGCCCGTAAAGCCATTAGAAAAAATGAAGAAAAAATCGGCGGAAGAACTCCTCATCGAAAAAAATCTGAGCAAACTAAGCAAAACCGATTTTGCTCTGGTGCAAGAACAAAAGCTCTGCCCATCGAGCGGTCAACCCTTAGGCTCCATGGGGGTTCCCATTAAGATATCACTAAAAGGGAAATCGGTATTTATCTGCTGTGATGGTTGTCGCCACGAAGTTGAAAATCAACCAGAACAAACCCTTAAGAAATTAGCAGAGATCATAAAGAAATCCAAACAGCCCAATATGCTCAATATGCCCGAACATAAAGATCACCCACCGCACTCCAAAAGTAATGGAGATAAATAATGATCGAACGAATTATTGAACTATCGATTCGCAATCGGCTATTTGTAGTCATCTTAGCTCTGGTTGGAGTCGTATTTGGGATTTATACAACTCTCGATACCCCAGTCGATGCGATACCCGATCTAGGGGAAAATCAAGTGATTGTTTTTACCGATTGGCCGGGCCGCTCCCCGCGTGAAATCGAAGATCAAATCACTTACCCACTCTCGCTAAAACTACAAGGATTAGCGGGGGTTAAAAGTGTTCGTTCTTCCAGCGAATTCAACTTTTCGATGATAACGATTATTTTCGAAGATAATGTTGATATTTATTTTGCACGAGTTCGAGTTCTGGAGCGACTACAATTCGCAGCGAGTAGTTTACCAACAGGTGTTGTTCCGTATATTAGCCCGGATGCTTCGGCTTTGGGACAAATCTTTTGGTATACCGTAGAACCTAGTGCACGAACTCCCATCGACCCTCAACGGCTTTGGGCTTTAAATAAATTTTATATCTCTCCGATGTTGAATTCGGTCGCAGGGGTTGCGGAGGTGGCAGTTGTTGGGGGTACCCCTATGGAATATCAGATCGATATTCAACCCGAAATATTGCGGGCATACGGTTTGTCCTTAGGCGAGATTTACAGTGCACTAAGTAAGAGTAATTTACCAGCAGGGGGTGGCATTATTCAGATGAATAATGCGGAGTATATCGTTCGGGGTGTTGGGTGGATTCAAAATATAAAAGAGATTGAAAACACGATGATCCGGGAAGTAAAAGGGGTTCCCATCTATGTCAAAACTGTAGCTACCGTTCAACTGGGTATGCAGTATCGCCGGTCGGTCTTCGAAAAAAATGGTAATGAGATGGTTGGAGGGGTTGCATTAATGCGCTATGGAGAGAATCCACTTCGAGTAACCAAAGCCATTAAGAAAAAGATCGAAGAGATACAGGTCGGTTTACCTACGGGGGTCCAGATTGTACCCGCCTATGATCGAACTCGCCTAATCGAAGGGGCAATTCATACCCTCAGCAACGTCATGCTTCATGAAATGATCATTGCCGCAATCGCTATTTTACTAATCTTAGCCCATTTTCGCTCTGCACTGATTATTTGTATAACCTTACCCTTCTCGGTATTATTTTCTTTCTCAATCATGTGGTTTCTGCGTAAATGGGGGATACTCGATGTCCAGGCCAATATCATGTCCTTGGCCGGGATAACCATCTCGATTGGAATTCTGGTCGATCAAGCGATCGTCATGGTAGAGAATGCAACTCATCACCTTAAAGATCATTTTGGCGATAAGAAAGTGCGCGGTGATACTCGCGAACTGGTTATTCCAGCCTGTCGACTAGTAGGTCGACCCATCTTTTTTTCTGTCCTCATCATGCTAGTCTCTTTTCTCCCCGTTTTTATGTTTAGTGGCCGAGAAGGGAAATTATTCCATCCATTGGCTTTTACCAAAAGTTTTGCGCTCGTTGGAGTTTCGATTCTTTCGATTACCTTAGTTCCCGCTCTGATTCCCATCTTGATCCGTGGTCGACTAAAAAGCGAGGAACAGAATCGGATCGTTCGCAGTTTCATCCATATCTATAAACCGATATTACATTGGGCATTGGGACGGTGGAATTTGGTCATGTGGATGTTTGCGGTTTTGCTCATCGTTGCTGCCAGCATTTTTCCAATCCAAGCCCTGTTTGGACTCGGGGCCTCCGAATACTACTGGGAAATCCTATTTCTCCTTTTATTTAGTTTAGTAACAGCTATTACCGTTATCTTCTCCCGTGGGTTAATACCACAAATCCTCTCTTTAGGGACATTGCTTTTTATTGGTATCATCTCTTATCATCTACATAAACATGCCAATCATTTTAAGATTGGGGTCACCTTCATGCCGATGTTGGATGAGCAAACCATCCTCGATATGCCCATTACCGTGCCGCGCGCGAGTATAACCCAATCTGCAGATGATCTCAAGGCTCGAAATAGCTTACTCCGCGGCTTCCCAGAAGTTGAATCCGTCATCGGCAAAGCTGGTCGAGCCGATACCGCAACCGATCCTTCTCCAATCGAAATGGTAGAAACCTTCGTTAATTTTCGCCCGCATGAATTTTGGCCCCGGCGGGTATTGCGTTTTCAAGATGCTCAGCAACAGACCATTACTATTCTAAAGGCGCTGCAAAATAAGGGCTATCTCCCTGAAAACATCAGCTTATCTCAATTACAAAATCTCACAAACAGCTCGGCGCAAACCGCTATCGAGCGAATGGATGAGGTACTGCGCGAACTGGCATTACAAAGATTTAATGAAATCGAATCCTCTCTGCGCAGTATACTTTTAAGACTGGTAATGGATTCTGTTCTCTCCCTGCAAAAAATCCCTCAAAATCAACATGAGAAGACCGCCGAACTAGTAAAAAAATTCTTGACCACCTATCTGGAAGATCAAGGAACCTCGTTAGCAATCCATCCAGAACGTGAAAACATTGTTTTTTTGCAAAATCAATTGATTCAGCAATTGATCGAACAGCATATTGTTTCCAAAGAATCTCTAGTGCTTAAGCCCGCGCGAAATAACTGGGAAACCTTTAAAGCTAATGCAAAAAATCTATTTGGCATAACTGCTCCAGATCTAGTTCAGATCACCTTTCAGAATGTTTTGGCAAGCCGAGAAGAATTTTGGCAGAGGGAGATTGTTAAAATCAATCGAGAATTACTGAATATAGGAACTTTTGCCTTTACCTGTTTTGCGATAGAGGAGCTATTTGCAAATACTGATAACGAAAAGATCGAGATTCCCGAACAAAAAAAGTCAATCATCCAAGCTTTTATGCAAAATCGACTGCAAGAACGGCTCCATGAACCGCATTCAAAATCGGTGCCAAAAAATAATCAGAATCCACTCCTTAATCTCCATAATCAATCCAGCGATACCAGCGAAAACCCATTTAATGAATTAAATCGTATCACAAAAGAGCTTGCTGATGATTTTCATTCCTGGGTATTTTTGTGGAAACGCCAAGGTGGCACAAGGGGGGATCTGGTCGAAGATGAGATGCTCCGTGTACTGCATGTAACTGGCTGGAGCGATATATTTACGCAACCGATTATCAATCGCATCGAAATGCTCTCGACCGGAATACGGACCCCCATTGGAGTAAAAGTATTCGGTCCAGATCTAGAGACGATCAATCGAGTGAGTTCCCAAGTTGAACAAGCCCTTAAAGCAATTAATGGCTCTAAAAATGTAGTAGCTAATCCGATCATGGGCAAAGGGTATCTGGAAATTAAAGTCGATAGGCTCCAAGCTGCACGATATGGCATCTCCGTTGAAGATATTGAAAACGAAATTGAAATGGCTTTCGGTGGCAGAGTAATAACTTATACAATCGAGAAACGAGATCGATTTCCGGTAAGACTCCGTTACTCTCGTTCGTTTCGTGAAGATGAAGAATCGATCCGCAAACTTCTGATCCCGACCAACAGCTCGTCGAAAATCGATAGCACCTTCGGTAGCCCAGAAAACAATAGCGCAATGGAAAGTCATCAGGAAAGTGCGAATCATATGGTCAAGGGGAAAACAAAGTTAATCCCTTTAAGTGCTGTGGCCCATATCGGAATTGTTGAAGGACCAGGACAAATAAAGAGCGAAGGGGGCCAATTAGTCAACTATGTGTTTCTGGATGTCAATGCGGGGCGCGACGTGGTCGGTTTTGTGGAAGAGGCTAAACAGAGCCTCGAACAAACACTCTTACTCCCCGAAGGGGTACATCTAGAATGGACAGGCGAATTTGAACATCAGGAACGAGCAGCGAAAACATTGAGATGGGTGTTCCCTGCGGTATTGTTACTCATTTTTATGATTCTCTATTTAACCTATCAAGACTTAGCGGATGCGGTATTGATGATGCTCGCGGTCCCCGAAGCCCTGGCCGGAGGGGCCTTTGCATTATTCCTCCTTCCAAAACTTATCTCCGGATGGGACACCAATCCTCTCGATTTCAGCGTTGCAGTATGGGTAGGTTTTATCGCCTGTTTTGGCATGGCTACAGAAACAGGGATCATCATGCTGGTTTATCTTCGTCATGCCATAGAAAAACGGGGCGGGTTAGAAAATATCCAATCGCTCGAAGAATTGAAATCAGCTGTGATTGAAGGAGCGGTTCACCGGCTACGCCCGAAACTTCTCACGGAAGGGGTAGCGATCCTCTCGATTTTCCCGATGGTATTCGCTACCGGAGTGGGTGCGGAAGTCCTTGCTCCGATGGCATTGCCCGTGCTAGGTGGGCTAATGATCTCTGATGAAGTAGTAGACATTTTTCTGCCCGTACGCTTTTATTGGCTCCGGCGTAATCGTTGGCTGAAACTGCAAGCAAAACGACAAAAACGTGAACTAAAAGCGAATCAAGAAAATCGAATCGTAAATGCAAACTAATCGTAAATGCAAACTAATCGTAAATGCAAACCAAACTTAGATCTCGATTTTTCGTCGCTGAAAAGCCCCTAGCCCCCTTTCCTTCGAAATGTATTCGCGAGGAAAGAATGAACGAGTCTATTTAGTATCTATTCTTTTTAATTCCCTTGAGAAAAGCGGTACCCAAGAGAAACTAGCAAAGATCGAAAGCAACCCATAAAAAAACTCCATGGTTTCTTTTCTAGTTAATCTCTGAGACTATCGAGAACAACTTAGAATTCTAGAAACAGAGTTCTATTTATTAATCGGTTTTAGTTCGATCAAATACTCCTGGGGTTGCGTTTTTTCTAGAATTTCTTCTCGCAATTTTTTTGCTTCGATTATCGCTTCTTGAAGCGGTTTACCTTTGGGAGTATTTGGATGATCCGATCCTACTTCGCTTAACCAAGCAGTACCGATTAGTTGACGACGTTTTTGAATGACTGGCCATAATTGCTTCGATTGTTCATTAAAAGGCATTTTGCTAATTCGAGTAAGATTGGCCCCGCCGGACAATTCTTCTCCGCTTATTTTACTAATCTCTTTTCCGTTCATATAAAATCGATACTGCTCTGACTGGATAAATTGACCACGTAACATCAGAGCATCTAATTTTCCATACAATTGAATCGACTCGATCTGCTCGTTCGTAATTTTTGGATTAATCGGCATTGGTAGCTTTGTTTTCCAGCGAAAGCGATACAGGCCATTTTTATCTGTATATTCTCGGATATTTTCCATCGGTTTCATGGTTCCAAATTCACCGAGATCGACGAGTGCTGGGGCATGCAAAGCATGTAATATCTCTTTGCAGATGATTAAATGGCCAATCGAATTAAAATGAATACCATCCCCCGATAGCCTATAATTTGGATTTTGCAGTCGTTGACTTTCAATATATTCCTTCATCGGGCCATGCAGATCGATCACCATCTGCGTATTGCTTTTTAATGTCAATAGCCAATCACTATATTTTTGTAAAACCTCTTCGTCGTATCGAACATAAGGGGATTTGTATGAATGATTTTTTTGATTTTCTCCAAGAGTTCTTTTTTTTATCGGTACGGGGTCGAATGGCGGAGGGGTCAACAAAATTGGGATGGCCCGAGCGGAGCGAATTAGCTTCAAAGCTTTTTTCGTCCCCTCTTGGTAAGCTTTGAAACGATTTTCGTCGAACGGAGAATAAATACCATCGTTCATGCCATAGCAAAGGAAAACTATATCCGGTTTAATCTTTTCGAGTGCTTTCGTCAATCGATTTTGAACATTGGGTCGCGGAAATGGATGGTCTGCTTCCGAGCAACCAGAAATCGTTTCACTCGATAAACCAAGATTGATTAGTTCGAATATTTGATCAGGAAAACGGGTGAATAAATAGCCATCTATATTAGTAATATACTCCCCTGCAAAGGTATTGGAATCCCCCAAAAATAGTATCTTCTGACCATTTTTCAGGAAAAATGCGGGTTCCTGGGAAAACCCCTCCCTTGCGGAGAGTATAAAACAGATAGCAAAGAACTGCATCATTAATTTCATAGTGAACTCATTTCTAACATTTTTCAATCAAAACCGACTATACGCAAACCCTAAATCCCTTGAATACCGTTTCAATTCTTCGTGAACCTTCTTTAGTTATCGTTTTTTAGTCGTTAATCAGGATCAGAAACCTCTGACTTTTCGATGGTGTAATAAAAATCTTCGGGATCGTGATGATTCAATTTAAGTATCCCGGTGATTTTCTTCACCTTTTTTTGGAATACGATTTTCTTCCCCATATTGGATTCGACATAAACGATTAAGTTTGTTTCTGGCGTTTCGCAAAACCAGCAGCCGATTGGATATTCAATAAGCAAAAATCGATTGAATTCCGATTCGTCATTTATTGGTTGCATATATCCGGTTATTTGTACTTTTTTACCTTCGAGTTTATCAACATAGGGGTGAAAGATAATTCCCCCTGATTTATTCATATGCGAAAATGAAAGAATTTCCCAAGGTAGATCGTTACATCCCTTGTCTTTGATTTTAGGTAAAAGAGATTCATCAATCGTTTGAATCAATGGTCGATTCGATGGAAAGGCGATACGGCTCTGAGACAGAGCGCGATGTTCATTTTCTGGAAGCTTAGCTAGTCGATCGACTTCTTCTTTGAAAATTTGTCGATGTTGCCGGAGAAGTCGGGGAGAATAATTCAATTCTAAAACACACCCATCGAGAAAAGCTTTCGCCATTTTCACATCACCGCTCGCATTAGACAATAGCGACAGTTCCCACATTAGACAACCATCATTCGGAAAACTAAGAGCAATTCTCTGAATCATCGCAAGCATTTCTTTATCGACTGGAGCTTTGGACTCTCTACTCAATTGTCGCAAAACAACTTTCCCATCCCGATCTGTAAAGGAAAGATCAAACAGATTGGCAAATTTTTCTGGGTCGGCTTTCTTTTGATTTTTACGAAATTCGATGTACTTTAGTTGGATTTTTTCGATCGATCGTAATTTAGGTGGAACTAAGTCTAGCGCTTCACGCATCGACCGCTCTGCTTCATCCCAGTTACGTTCTAGTTGCCAAGCACAAGTTAAATTGGCAAGGATCCAGAACGATTTTGGAAATTGCTTTTGCCCCTTTTTTAATACTTCTAGAGCTTCAGCATTTTTTCCCAACCGAATTAGAATCGCTCCCCAATCGGCCCACTCGACATCGGTAAGCTTTTGTTTACTTGAACGAACTCGCAACAATTCCGCTTGCATCACTAACTTTTCTTCCCAAATCCGCAGCACTGACGAGATAAAAATGCTTCCGTTTTCTTTCTTCGTTTCGATTTTGTTTAATTGTCTCAACTCTCGATGATCCAATATAAATCCTCGCCAAGAAGAGGGCAATTCTGCTGTTGTTTCGAGGGAATAATATAGTACTGCATAAACAGGCGTATAAATTGGCGTCCATAACCCAATCACTAAGACAGATAGCCAACAATAGATATTGAATTTGCTAGGTTGATTATAAGTCGATATCATTTCTTGTACCATGTTTTTGGTTTATGTTCATTATTTATGTTCTGGACTGATAATCTTGCTCCCCGAACACTGGGAACATTTTCTCCCAGTGAGAACTTTAGATTCTTAGTATTTTACGAAAAATTCTAATTGGGGACTCCAGAATCGAACGTATCCACCAAAACTTTTTTGCTCGATTTAATCAAACATTCTTAAAAATAAATGAATATTGAATTTATAGAATATGAGGGAATTATTAAAACTAAGAAAGAGAAATGTAGAAAAGATAGGCTTGAATACGGAAAATCAAAAGATAAAAAGTTTGGGCGAAAAGAAAGTCAATGTTTACTTACTATTAGGATTTACGGATAATTTATTGCCTTGCCAATCGGAAGGGATCTGTCTTCTCGTTTCTTCTTCATCAAAACTGTAGAAATTAACAGTATCCTCCCCGAACTGCCAAGAAAAAACAGCGGATCGACCATTGATTTTGGTTGGGAAAGCAACCTGACCTCGATCCCCATCGACAAGAGTTACCCCTAATTCATTTAGTTCTGTAAGTGCTCGTTTTAATTTAGATTCCGTAGCAATCAGTTCATCTTGTATTTGATATCGTCTTTCCCGTTCCTGCCAGACAAGTTCTCGACGATGACGTTCAAGAGATTCTTGTTCTGGTTGTAATCTTTGTAATTGAGTTTGTGATTCCACAATATCTTTTACGATCGATCGTACTAAAGGCAACATACTTCGAGCTGTCGTCAAATCCAAGGTAATGGATTTTCGTTTGGATTGGGCAGAAGATCCAAAGCTTCGCCGCGGTGAATTACTCATAACTCCTCTCCCCTGTTTGATGTTAAATTAATATTTCCCCTTTATTCCTATAATAGCAACCTGATCAAGTACTTAGTATGTTCGTTGGCGAATTGGAGAGGTTCGGCAAACTTACAGAAATACTTT
>JAKBAI010000278.1 GCA_021809185.1 Planctomycetota bacterium | reverse complement strand
CCGATCTCACGTTCGATCCACGCTCGCCACTCGCGTTGGCAAACCTTGCTGACAAGGTAATTCGGCGAAAGGAACGCCAAGAAAAGCTTAGACTTGGCAATCCCCTCATTAAAGATCTCCATTTGCCAATGTGAAAAATCGGGGATACGCTCCGTATCCCAAAAGTAGCGAAGCTCACGGCCGCCAGTGATGCGACGAAACTCGGCGACGAGGGCATCCACATACGCCTTGATCCAGCTCTCGGCATTATCTACCCGGGCATAGCTAATGAAAATATCGTAGTTGGTCTGGTTATCGCTCATATTAGGCTCCTATCAAACGGTGGTCCCCATTCAGTATAATGGACCCCATTATCAATACCAAAAAACACCGTCCTATCAACAATTACAGAATCAGGGGGTTGACACCCCTCGCTCGCCTTATCTACGAATAATCTCCTAATCCCCGCACACTCATCTGACACCAATTGTTACAACCAAAATGGGAGTTCTTTTCGTGGTACAGTTTTTGGGGTCCACTATAAGACGATTAAGAAACAGCAGGAGTATAACCAAGCAAGTTGATTCTATTCGTTACTAGATTGCGCTGGTTCCGAATGGCCTTCAGCGAATTCGCGGAGTGCTTGGCGAAAATCGCGGACATTTGCAAAACGGCGTTGAGGATCTTTGGCAAGAGCGCGATGGATCACGGACAGTAATTTACTGGGTAAATCAGACCGGTAATTTCGTAATGGGACCGGTTCATCTTTGAGCTTTTGCAGAACACGAGTCAAGCGATCTTTGGTGCGTGGGTACAATCTTTTTCCAGACAATAGATAATACAAACAAGCTGCTGCACTATATTGATCCGAAGCGGGGCCAATACGATAACTATCGATAAACTGCTCCGGAGCGATATGAGAAAAGGTCTGCGCTGATTCTGTCGGGAAAACCCCTAGATTTAAGCCGAAACGGGTTGCCGCTGCTCGAATTCCACTTTGCATGAGCCGAACGATACGGCGATCCTGTTGATTTTGTAAAATGATCTGATTGGGGTGAATATCGCCATGTACGATGCCGTTGTCGTGTAAATACGCGATTGCTGATAATAATTGACAGGTTACCCCGACCGCAAAAGGAACGGTTGCTCGCCGATATTTTTTCAGAAAATCGCTTAAAGTCAGTCCACGAACAAGATCTGTGGTTAAATAGATCGATTGGCCTACTGAACCAATTTCGAGAATGGGGAGCAAATGTCTATGATCTAGCTTTTGCAATCGTCTCAACTCTTTTAGAAAGGCAAATCGATGCTCTTCCGTATGGTGCGGTGCTGGTTGCATATGCCGAATCAAATAGACTTTATTATCCTGTTCCACATAACTGATATGCAGGGAACTCCATTCATCGTTGCTCAGCTTGCGCACGATTCGATAATTCGGGATCGGTTGCGGGCAATATTCACTTTCAAACAGACAATCGCTACACAAAGGACTTGCAGTATCTTCTAGTTCTTTGTTACAGATGATACAGGTTTCCGCAAGCGGTTGATCATGGAGTTCTCCACAGCGGTGAGGTTCGAGTAAGTTAGCCTTCTCTTCAGCAAGAATGTCACTGGCCAAGAACGGGGCAAACCACCGAAATTCCATCACGGTATCTCCCAGTTTTATTTGATCGAGATTCTTTAACACGGCTTGGCGACATTTTTTCTTGTTGACACGCATCCCATTATTGCTGTTTAAATCTAAGATGCGCGCCCGGCGAGAGTGAGATTCGATCAAACAATGAATTTTCGAAATTTTTTTATCGATCTTGTCCTTTTCAAATAAAGAAAATTGCGCTCGTGCGGATCGACCTACTAAAAACGCTCCTATTCCTTCGATCCGATACGATTGACCCACGTTTGGACCTTCAATAACTGCAAGTTCTAGAGGCACAATTCCCCTGCCTTCCTAATTATTTCTAATCATATTCGATTAAAGTTTTTGCGAATATTCTTCAATTATCATAGCACGATAAACCTTTTTTCTCAACAAAAACATCGTGAATCGATTTCATTTGCTTTTAAAATTGGGATTAAAATTGGTCTAAAACCAAAACGGTTCCTATGGAATATGTTTAGATGAAAAGTTTTGAATGCAACTTTATAGGTCGATGGGGCATTCATTCAACAAAAAGTTATCTTGGAAAAGCCACTATCTTCAATCTTCTTAGAAATCAAAGGATAGCTCGTTAAGAAAAAACGGACAGATTCAACGAATAGATGAAGATAGAAGCCTGACGAATAGAGATCTAGAAAGAGAACTGGAAAGTTGGGCGATTCCAGTTCTCTTACCCTTTGAAAAATAGGATCGATAAAGGGGGTAATAAGATTTGTAGACTGTACGGTCTTCCTTGGGAAAGGGTCGGTTCTGCCCAAACACCTCCAGCGTTTCCAATCCCACTGCCCCAATAGATCGTTGCATCGCTATTGAGTAGTTCTTTCCAAAATCCAGAATGAGGCACGCCGATCCGGTAATTTGGACGAGGAACCGGGGTGGCATTACAAACTACCAAGATTGTTTCTCCTGTATCCGATTTTCTTAAAAAGGAAAACAGACTTGCTGCCCAATCGTTACAATCGACCCATTCAAAGCCCCCAGAATGGCAATCCCCTTCGTGGAGAGCCGCTTCTCGTCGATAAAGAAAATTTAGGTCGGTTACCCAGCGCTGCATGCCATCATGAGGGGGATAATGCAGTTGATCCCAATGCAGACTCATATCATGCTTCCATTCCTGCCACTGCCCCCATTCGCCGCCCATGAACAACAGCTTTTTCCCCGGTTGAGCATACATATAACCGAACAACAAGCGAAGATTCGAAAATTTTTGCCAATCGTCCCCCGGCATTTTGGAAACCAGTGCCCCTTTGCCATGCACCACTTCATCATGAGATAACGGCATGACGAAATTCTCACTAAAAGCATAGATCATGCGGAACGATAGTTCGTTATGATGATATTTACGATGAACCGATTCGCGGGCTAGATACTTCAAGGTATCGTGCATCCAACCCATATCCCATTTGAAGCCAAACCCGAGACCACCATGATCGACCGGGCGAGAGACATTCGACCAGGCAGTTGATTCCTCAGCGTAAGTTTGGACATCGGGATAATTTTTATAAACTTCGGTATTGAATCGTTTCAGAAAATCGATCGCTTCGAGATTTTCATTCCCACCATAACAATTCGGGATCCATTCCCCTTCTTTTCGCGAATAATCGAGATAGAGCATGGAAGCTACGGCATCCACCCGCAACCCATCGGCATGATACCGATCTAGCCAAAACATCGCTGAACTCATTAAAAATGAGCGGATTTCATGACGCCCATAATTGAAAATAGCGCTTCCCCAATCGGGATGGAATCCCTGTTGGGGATTGGCATGTTCATATAGATGGGTTCCATCAAAATAGGCGATTCCGTGTTCATCCGAGGGGAAATGCGAGGGAACCCAATCGAGAATAACACCGATCCCCGCTTGGTGTAGGTAATCGATGAGATACATTAAATCTTGAGGGGTGCCGAACCGTGAGGTCGCTGAGAAAAATCCAGTGGTTTGATAACCCCAGGAACCGTAAAAGGGATGTTCTGTTATAGGCATGAACTCGACATGAGTAAAACCCATTCTACTGACATAACGAGCCAGTTTGGGGGCCAATTCACGATACGATAGCCAGCGATTCCCCTCTTCGGGAACACGCATCCAGGAACCGATATGTATTTCATAGATCGAAATCGGGGCCGAGAAACTGTTTTTGGTCTTTCGAGTGGCCATCCATTCCCAATCGTTCCACAAATAATCGATATCCCAAACTATTGATGCGGTAAACGGTGGGGTTTCGGAATGAAAAGCATACGGATCGGCTTTGTCGACTCGGTAACCGTTATATCGGGAAACAATATGATATTTGTATTTGACTCCTGGTCCAATTCCAGGAATAAATCCGATCCAAATCCCTGAAGAATCTCGTGGGGTGAGTGGAAAACCGGTTTTATTCCAGCGGTTGAAGTCCCCCATCACATAAACCCGCTCTGCTCCCGGTGCCCATACGGCAAATTGGGTTCCTTTAACCCCATCTCGGCTACACGGATGAGACCCTAATTTCTCGTAAAGACGATAATGGCTCCCTTCATTGAATAAGTACAGATCTTGGTCAGTGATAATGGCACGATCCGCAGGATAGGTCGACGAAGGAACCCCCTCTGGAATCCTATACACATACTCTGATGGATGGTTGATTTGATTAGCTCCTAATTGATGGGGATGCCCAGAATTCAATTCCCCATGAGTATGGGTTATGGGCTGGTGCCCGTGTAAAATCGTATCTCGGTTCGCATTGTCTTGGCTATTTTTGTTTATCATAGTCGGCAATCCAGCATTGATGGTTTCAGAGTTATAGGGTTCAGAGTTATATGTTTAAGAGTAATGAATTTCAGGGTTGATTTACGCTTCGGTCTCATCGCTATTCAACATGAACAATTAATTCCAATGTTTAATTCTTCATTTTGACTATTCACTATTATTTAATCAAATCAACCTTTATTGTAGCGATTCTTAGAGGAATTAGCAGGGATTTCAAAAAATCTTTTTAATTTCATTAAGTTCGCTCGGCCTCGTCTAAAATCGCTAAAACAATCGAATCATAGCGATTTTAGCGGTTGTTGCAGATCAAAATACCAATTATAGAATCTGAAATTAGATTTTAGCAAATCTTGTTCCATCAAGCATTGCTTTTTCCGGAATGACTATATATCTGCAAACAATTTCCAAATTCTCTTGTGCTGGTTTCAAATATTTACTTCTTCGATGGGTTAGTCCGTATGAGTTTGCATTGGAAGAAAACTAGCCAAAAGACTGTTTCGGTCATTCCTATAATCCCGTCAAACATTTATTCCGCAAGAAGTCGAACCGTTCGGATATTCAAAAAACGGCAATCTGACTTTCACTATCCTGAGATTTGTATCGCAGGGAAGACTAGTTGTTCTTCGTTCTCTCCCCCATGTTAAATGGTGGAGCATTTATTCAAACGAATTCAAAAAGAAGGATCGAAAACTCTCTGCTTAGGATTTATGATACTTATTTATACTGCTTTTAGTGAGGATCGAGACGATCTCGGTACTAATTGCTTGTTGGATCAAGAATCAAATCGATTCTATATTTTGATCGTTTAACATTTCCATTTTTGTGGCAATACCATTTTTTGAATCCGATTACCTGAAGTACCAACAATAAACATTGCGATAAATTGTTATTCAGATTACCTATTTTTAATAAAATATCTATTGTTTCTCGTTCAAAGTCTTCAAGCAAATCGATCTATCTTATTTTATAAAAAATATGTAAAAGAGATGGAATAATGATTTTGTGTAGTTAATACTCAAAAGGAGAATTTTAGTTATCGATTAGTTATTGAATTTTTATTCTAATGGATTAGAGGATTTTTGGGGTCAATAGAAATTCAGAAAAAAGATTGAACCGGAACCCCTAGTTAATTCAACATAGGAAAATCATTCTGAGAAGAAAAATAGTTATCACCTATTGATTCGATTATATCCTGGAGAGTTTACTAAAACACCCAAATTACCAGAAAGATGGATTTTCCCTAGTTTGGTATAAATAACTCATTTTAATCCATAGGAAGTGTCGATACTACAAACTAGAAAAAAGAAAATTAATTCATCCTGAAGAGACCTTTTAGCGATCTTTGTACCAGAACCAATTATTTTTGTAAATCTGGTTCGGGTAATAGAGAGAACTTCAAATAGAGAGAACTTCGATGAGGATTGGACGATTAAAGGGCAATCGATGAGCAACCCATTTCGAGATCCACTGAGGCGTT
>JAKBAI010000045.1 GCA_021809185.1 Planctomycetota bacterium | reverse complement strand
GTCAAAACCGTATCGTGAACGTTTCCGTGAAGAGTAATATTTTATTTATAATAGGATGATCCAGTTTTGTGGATCATCCTAAATCTGAAAATGGGTTATCGAGAATTAGAGAAGAAAATAAAGCAAAATAGAGAACGTAAATCAGAAGTTAAAGGAGAGGAAAACACGCTAATCCCTTCCATAAATCGTATAAATGAATTTTAAACCGCAATTGGTTGTAAATCCTTACTCATCACCGCTTGCATTGCCTCCTGATTTTTCATTTCCTCTTGTAGCAGCGCCATCGGTTCCCAGACCTCATCGAGTCCTTCTTTGAAGACATCGCCAATTAACAAATCGGTAATGTGTCGTTGATGTTCTGGAAATCGCCTAATGAAGGCACCAAAGCTAAATCCTTCATAAAACGCATAGACCAGATTTCGCAAACGATTCATTCCTTGTAAAAATGCTGGTTCCCATTCTCTCAATTTTTGTTCATTGATAATATCCGTTTTTAAAGCTGCCGAGATAGCATCCGCGGCCATAGCCCCTGAACGAAATGCGAGCTGAAGCCCAGAAGAATAAATCGGATCAAGGAAACCAAACGCATCACCGATTAGAGTCCAGTTTGGACCCGCCACTTTTTTCGAGCGGTAAGAAAAATCTTTGGTCGTAAAGAAATTGGTAACCCGTTCACTCCCCTCAATTCTGCTCTTGATCGATGGACAATTCTCAACTTCCCTTGCAAAAATCTCTTCAGGAGTCAATTTCTCTTCAAACAGATAATTCAAATCGCTTACAACACCAACACTGACGATATCGTTGTGTTGCGGGATATACCAGAACCACCCTTTTTTCCCTTTGGTTTGTAAAACCAAAGTAGCCCCTTCATCGAGTTTAGCTGGTTCACGTTTCGCCCCCTTGAAATACGCCCAAATAGATGCTTTTTTCAACCGATTATCGGATTCTCGAATTTTAAGTCGATTGGCAATGATAGAACTTTGACCAGAAGCATCAACAACTACTTTGGCACGTATAATCGATTCGCTGCTGTCAGGATTTTGAACTCGAACCGCTTTGACGCTTTCGCCATCGAACTGAACATCGATCACGCGGGTCTCTTCTCGAACTTCTGCACCATATTCACGAGCATTGTTCAACATCATCTGATCAAATTCGCTTCGAACAACTTGCCAGGTTTGGGAACATTCATGGGGATTGTTTTCAAAAAAGTAAAATGGTTGAGATTCTTTTCCCGAATCATTAACAAACTGTACACTGTATTTACGCACGAATTGGCTAGTCTTCATCTTATCTAACATCCCCAGCCGGCGTAAAATCCAGTACGTATCGGGCATAAAGGATTCGCCAATATGAAATCTAGGAAACTTTTCTCTTTCTACTACCAAAACTTGGTGCCCCGCTTGGGCCAAAATTGTTGCGGCGGTTGCACCTGCTGGACCTCCTCCAAGAACCAATACCTCCGTTTCTTTCTCTGGAGATAATGGTGGTAAATGATCTATATCTCGACTATCATGAAGATTCTTATTTATCGATTCTATCATTTGTACCTCCGTTATTTTAATCACAACCAATTTTCGATCATTTTTGTTATTAATTGAATATCTAAATCTCAAATAATGACTCTAATATCGAATTGAATTTAAGTCATTTTCTACAAATAGTTCTACTTATTAATGATTCTCCGTTTTATTAATTTATTCATAAGGGACGAAATAAAGATTTTCCACAATTACTGTCAGGAGTTGACGATAAACAACAAAATAGAAATGGATCAAAACAATAAAATGTCATCTATCTTGTAAAAAGGTGAAATTCTTGGATTTATTTGATGAAGTACGCAAGGGGAACAAAAAAAAGTTTCAACCTTTGGCAGCAAGGATGAGACCAAGGACCATAGAAGAATTTGTTGGTCAAAGTCATTTTTTTGGTCCAGGAAAGATTCTACGTCGATTGGTACAAGCAAATCAGTTGACATCGATTATATTTTATGGACCAGCTGGGACTGGTAAAACGGCGCTTGCCCAGGTGATTGCGCATCATTTGCACGGTAGATTTGAGCGAGTGAATGCCGTTGAAAGTGGAAGTAAAGAGATTCGCGATTTACTCAGAGTTGCTAAGGAAAATAACGAGCTTTATAACGAGAGAACAATTCTTTTTTTAGATGAAATTCATCGATTTAATGCATCTCAACAAGATATACTTTTGCCAGTAATGGAGGAAGGAATAGTTACTCTCATAGGAGCAACAACCCAAAATCCATTTTTCGCTATAAATGCGCCTTTGATTAGCCGGAGTCAAATCTTTAGTTTCCAGCCATTGGATAAAGATGAAATCAAAACGATCCTCAGACGAGCATTAACAGATCACGAACGGGGTTACGGGAACAAAGAAATCAACGCACAAGAGGAAGCACTGGAATATCTTGCGATGATGAGTGAAGGGGATGCTCGAAAAGCTCTTACCTCTCTAGAAATCGCCGTTCTCGCTTCGGAACAAACTCCTATACTGCTATCAAAACTATCGGTTCAGGAAGCAATTCAAAAAAAATCGGTAGCATTCGACCCAACAGGGGATCTTCATTACGATCTCGTAAGTGCATTTATCAAAAGTATTCGTGGGAGCGACCCCGATGCCGCGATCTATTGGTTGGCAAGAATGCTGGAAGGAGGTGAAGAGCCACGATTTATCGCTCGAAGATTAGTCATTTGCGCATCAGAAGACATCGGGAACGCAGATCTGCATGCCCTGACTCTAGCTGTTAATTCAGCTCAAGCAGTAGAAATGGTCGGTTTACCCGAGTGTCAGCTCGCACTTGCTCATGCTACGATTTATTTAGCTTGTTGCCCAAAATCAAATGCCATTACTACAGCAATTTTATCCGCTCGTAAGGCAGTTCGCGAAGAACCGATTCTACAGATCCCCGCTCACCTTCGAGATAGTCATTATTCCGGAGCAAAAACTTTTGGCCACGGGGTTGAATATCTCTATCCTCATGATTTTCCCCATGGTTGGGTTGAGCAAGAATATCTTCCAGAAAAACGCCTCTTTTATCAGCCAACCGATAGAGGAAATGAAAAAAAAATTGCTGATTTCATGAAAAAATTAAAGATTGGAATCGAAGAGAAAGAAACAAATAAGAGCTGAGATTACTCTCTCTGTTAAATAAACAAATATCATGGGTGAATTTACGCTAAAACACATAAACTAATTCATGAATTTGAAGTCGCAAATTAACTCATATTTCAGGTTCAAAAAGAAAAAATGAGATTTTTATGAGTTAATGAATATTATCCGTCAGATTTTTTAATCTATTTTTTATTTTTTTGTTGCAATCCCGCTAAACATTTTGTAAACTTACGATTAGGGGGAAGATCATAATTAAAATAGTTTTGAGTTTTTGTTTGGCTTAAATAAAAACGTGATCTAAATTCAAGGAACTATTATTATTCGATAAAGATTTAATAAAAGATTCTCTACTAGTTAAGTAAGTTTGAGTTTGAATCATTAGAATGGATTTTGGTTCTAAAGCCGATGATTTTTTTTCTGTGCGAAAGCAAGTGTAAAAATAAATGTATTCTAATAAAGAATCAATATGTTCGTGATTCAGATAGACAGAATAAACGTTTCACTGTCGATCAGATAACCATTTTCTCGAATGGAATCTCGAGTCATATATAATATTTAATATCTGATTCTAATAGCTCAAATTTATTAGCGAATTTTTGATGGAAATAGTGATGCTCGATTTAACCCACGATCAATCAAATGAGAAAGATTTGCATCATCTGAACAATAATTCGGATAAAGGAATAGAAGTTACTGTAGCAAAAGCCCCAAATATTTTAGTTGCTGGTGATTCTTTGACGGAAATGAATTCTACACCATCATTGAGAATGATAGATAGTACTCCTCTTTGGGGAATAGTGAATAAAACCCCTTTGAATTTTTTATCTCAACAAGACTCCATTCAAACAGATCTGGAGTCGCCTTGCATAACACCATCTCCCGACCATCAAAAAGAACTTGACAACCAAATTGAAAATCAGATTGCATCAAAAGAACAAATCGAAGAGACCACAAATAAAGAAGATGTCGTAAAAACCAATCATTCAAAGCATCCTGAAAATCAAAATAAGGAATCTGTGTTAATTAAAGAGTATCTATCAGAATTAGATACTCAAATTTACTCCTCATTCAACGTTGAATCTCCGAAGCATCAAAAAAGGCAAAGCCCCCTTCCCCTTGCGGGTAATTCATCTTTCTCTAACTCCTCCTCCACCTATAATTCGATAACTCGGATTTCTAAATTATTAGGGGATAAATATGAAATACGCACTTTAATAGGACAAGGGGGAATGGGCTGGGTATATGAAGCGGCTCAGATTCATCCGGTCAGAAGAAAGGTAGCCATCAAATTAATCCGGCCAGGAATGGATTCGCAAGATGTTCTGGATCGGTTTAACCTAGAACGATACACTTTGGCAAGGATGAATCATGCCAATATAGCCGCAGTCTATGATGCGGGAGTAACAGCATCGAATCAACCCTTCGTGGTTATGGAACTGGTAGATGGGATACCATTAATGGAATATTGTAATTCCCATCAGTTGAGCATTAAAGAACGCCTTAAATTATTTATTCAGATTTGCAATGGATTGCAACACGCGCATCAAAAAGGGATTATTCACCGCGACCTCAAACCATCCAATATTCTCGTTTCAAAGAATGGGGGGGAGGCGATCTGTAAAATAATCGATTTTGGAATTGCTAAAATTATTAAGCAAGGGAATGACGATAGCGATTTTTTGCCTACCCCTTCAACAATAGATATGATTGTTGGCACTCCTATCTACATGAGCCCAGAACAAGCAGGATTCATGAGTGGGGATATCGATACCCGTTCTGATATTTATTCACTTGGCATATTACTTTATGAACTTCTGAGTGGCCTATTACCCTTTCCCGAAGCTGAAAAACCGCCGTCATCCCAATGGCTCCATATCTGGGAAGTGATTCGCGATCAAGATCCTCCACAAATGACGAATCGAGTAAAGAATCATGAAGATTTAGAGCAGATTCTAAGGAACAGGCGCTTAAAAGACCGCTATCAATTCCAAAAAGAATTATGCGGAGATTTAGAGTGGATTACCGTCAAAGCCATCGAGAAAGATCGTGATCGTCGTTATCAGAGCATTGAAGCACTTAGCGAGGATATTCAGAGATTCTTCAAAGACGAACCGATAAGCGCTGGCCCACCCTCCAATATCTATCGATTGAAAAAATTCTACAGGCGAAATCGCCGAGCGGTCCAGGGATTAGTATCTCTAGTTATCTGTCTTTGTGCGGGGATTCTAGGAACATCGATTGGACTGATGCGTGCTTCCACTGCAGAAATGGAAGCTCACAAGAATGAGATGATTGCACAAAACGCCTTGCTTGAAGAACATAAAGCTATCCATAACTTACAATTGGCGATGGATGTTCTCAACAACACACGAGTAAAACTGGATTCCAGTTTAAACGAACTTATTCAAGCCAATCTTGAAGTAAATCAACAGAAATCAACTGCGGAATTTAGAGCAAAAGAACTGAATGCCTTCGCCGATTTTCTAGTGAACGATGTACTAGCCGCAGCGAGACCTGAAGAACAACCTGGTGGGCTTGGAGTAAAAGTCTCTGTTAAGGATGCTATACTCGTTGCTGGTAAGGATCTAGATAAAAAATTCAAAGACCTACCGCTAGCCGAGGCAATAACTCGCGTCGCGATTGGCAAGACATTGCATAATTTAGGCGAATACAATCTTGCCGAAAATCATCTACGCTTAGCCGTAAAAATCCGATCTAAACTTCTACCCAAAGATGATTTTGATCTTTTAACTGCTCGATATCATTTAGCGATTACTCTTCTCGCGCTTGAAAATGTAAAAAATAGCAAAGACATTCTAACCGATTTACTAGATATTTGTTCTCAGCCAAAAGTAATCAACTCTTTCAAAACCAAAGGGACAGATTTAACCCATTCTATTCGCCACCACTTGGTCACCTGTCTTATTCACTTAAAACAATGGCCTGAAGCAAGGAAACTGGTTGAAGAAAACATCACTCAATTAAAAAATGCTCCAAACAAGTTATCGCAATATGAAAGCGAAATAACTTCACTTGCTACTATTCTTATTTACACAGGGAATCCATCGGGGGCAGTTCACATGCTGCAACCCAATTTATCCAATTTGCAGCATTCGTTAGGTAAAAACAATCTAGTAGTTTTAAAGAGAGAAATCGCCCTGGCCAAAGCCCATAGCGAATTGGGTAACTTTAAAGCGGCCATACCGATCTTATCCGAAGTACTGCAACATTTTCAAGTCCATCTCGGTTTGGAACATCCAGAAGTATTAGACTTACGAGTCTCCCTCGGTAAAACCTATTTAGCGAATAACGATTACGATATGGCCTTACACGAATTTGAGGAAGTCCAACGAATTTATCGAACGAAACTGCCGCCCAATCATCCTTATATCATCTCGATCCAACATCAAATTGTGCAGGTCTATCTCCGTTCTGGGCACGGAGCTTCTGTGATTTCCATCGCCGTTAAAAATCTACAGCTTCTGAAAGCCTCCCCTTATACGGAAGCAACCGATATTATCCCCGCCCAGCTCCAATTAGCAGAATGTTACGCTCAACAAGATAGTTTAGCTAATAGCAAATTGATTACCAATCTACTAGAAAATTGTCTTGTTTATGGTAACCCTCCTCTGCCGATCCACCATCCTCTGATCCTGGAAACCAAACTTAAATTGGCTAGCCATTATATGTTGCTGGAGAAACATACCGAGGTAGTGAAGCTTCTTGATCAGGTTTTATATGTTATCGAAAACGATAAAAAATCTGCGGATCGATTTAGAGCCTCATCTCATATCGATCTGCTCGACCACTTAGCATATTCTTACCATAAACTCCAGAACGATCGATCTCTAGTTTGCCGTGAAAAACTACTCAGTCTATTGGCTAAATACCCCAGCATAAAACGCAATACCGAGTTCGAAAATCATCTTGCTCTCCTGCAAACTTACCGTTCGTTTCATGAAGAAAGTCGAGCTAATTTCCACTCGATGTGGCTTCTTGAACATGCACCTGCCTATTGGGACAGAAACCCAAATCGCGCTATTGCCATTGCAAAACATTGTGTATTCTCACTCCCCCGTTCAAACCAGATTCAAGCAAACAAATTTTTGCAGAAATTGACGAATAAATTGCGGAAATCGTCAAAACCAGAGTCTTCCGATTCGATCTGGCAAAATCTGGAACAGCTTGCAGAACTTCATGCGGAGTTGGGAGATTTTTCAACAGCTACGATCACGATTTTGGAAATTCTCCATAATTTTCAAACACAAAAAAACGTCCCGGAACATCGGGTAGCTCTTCTACAATTAACTCTAGCTCGACTATATCTGGAACACGGTCACACCGAATCAGCTCATAAAATGCTTGCTTTGTGCCAACCCGCTTTTGCATGCAACCCAATCTGCCAACCTTTAGCTTGGCAATGGCAGATAGTGGAGTCGTTGAGCCAGATCCTATCTGCACCAACTTCAGCGAACAAATCTCAGCAATTAGAAAATCGGCAAATCAATAAAACAATTTGTCAAGCGATTAAGCAATTAATCTCTCAACCAAGAGTACCAAGCATTTCCGATTATCACCTGGTCGTTTTATTAAATCGATACTGGCAACGATCGAACACCTCTTCAACTTCGACAGATGACCTGAATCAGGCGCGGTCTATACTGCAAAATTGGCTCAAGCGGTTTCAATCTCATTTATTAGAAGACCATGACTTCATTGATTTATTGCCCATAAAGAATACAACTCCTCCTCCCCCCAAAAAGATACTCGATAATCTTGCTTTCCAATCAAACTAAATTTGACAAATAGTAAGATCAACGAGAACTCGTTCTGATTTTTGCAAAATGATGGCAATGGATTGGCACTTTCCAACTTGAATTCGCCCTGGTCCCTATTCATTGCCTGGATGATTGATTCTCCATCAATAATTCTCCATCAATAATTCTCCATCAATAATTCTCCATCAATAATTCTCCATCAATAATTCTCCATCAATAATTCTCCATCAATAATTCTCCATCAATAATTCTCCATCAATAGGTGCCATTATTTATTTCGATTTGACAACTAGTCTCACAACCATAAAATGAACATATCTGATTGATCCTTTAGTTAGTTGGTCAAAATTCAAGACAATATTAAAAATGCAATGCCTCACTACTTATTCAGATTAGAGCCATTATGCAAAATGGAACGGTGGATAAAAATCGGGAACGAGCGAGGCTCGAATTATCGGGAATAATTCAAGGGGTCGGTTTTCGGCCTTTCGTCTACCATCTAGCCACTAAATTAAAACTTGCAGGTTGGGTCTACAATTCTGGTTATGGAGTCATTATCGAGATCGAAGGGTCTCCTGAATCGATTCAACATTTCTTGCTCCGGCTAACGGAAGATAAACCCTCTTTAGCGACAATCGGCACCTGTCAAATAACAAAAATCGATCCGGCATTTACAAATGATTTTTTTATAAAATCTAGTTCTGAGAAAATCTTCTCCCCTTCTGGGATTTTACCAGATATCGCTATCTGCAAAAAATGTGTGCAAGAACTATTCGATAAAAGCAATCGGCGATATGGTTACCCCTTTATCCATTGCAGCGATTGCGGTCCTAGATTTAGCATTTTGCACGCGCTGCCATTTGATCGCCAGCGAACCACCATGAGTCCATTTCACTTATGTAAATCATGTGAGATAGAATACAGCGACCCACGTAATCGGCGATTTCATGCACAAAATATTGCTTGTTCCGATTGCGGTCCCAATCTAGAATGGTGGGATAAAGATGGGAAAAAAGTAGCAACTCGTAAAAAAGCATTAGAGCTTGCCATTGAATATATTCGCTATGGGAAAATCGTAGCCGTGAAAGGGATGGGCGGATTTCACCTTTTAGCCGATGCCAATAATTCAATCGCCGTCTCTGAATTGCGAAAGCGAAAAAAAAGAGAGAACAAACCGTTTGGGTTACTCGCAAGCGGAATTAAAGAGATCCAGCGTTGCTGTTATACAACAGCACAAGAAGAGACTGTATTGGATTCGAGTGCAGCCCCCCTTGTTCTTTTGAGACGCCGGGCATCGGCTCCGATTTCAGATTTGGTAGCACCAGATAATCCTTATCTGGCCATGATGTTGCCTTATACTCCCTTGCACCATCTATTAATGTCGCAATTAGAAACCATTTTAGTCGCTACCAGCGGCAATGTTTCCAACGAACCGATTTGTATCGACGAGCGAGAGGCTATAACTCGGCTAGCGAATATCGCCGATGGCTTCTTGATTCATGATCGGGCTATTTTGCGTCCCGCCGACGATTCCCTGGTGCGTGTCGTCGACAATCAACTAATGATTCTACGCGCGGCAAGGGGCTATACTCCTCTTACTCTTAAAATCACGAATCAAAATCGATTTCAAAACAGCGAGTGTGTTTCTATACCTGGAATTGGCAATCCTCCGCGAATGAAATCGATGTTAGCTCTCGGTGGACAGCAAAAGAACACGATTGCGCTTGCGACCGAAAATCAGATTATTATCGGCCCGCATCTAGGCGATCTCGATAGCATTTTGGCAAGAAAAAGCTTCCAACAAAGCATTAAGGATCTATGCCATTTTTACTGCCCGGCACCAGAATTGATCATTCATGATGATCACCCCGATTATTATTCTAGTAATTATGCAGAAAACTTTAAGCTTCCAACTTTATCCGTACAGCACCATGAAGCCCATCTTCGTTCTTGCGTGTTGGAACACGGTTTGTCAGAGCCTGTTTTCGGAGTCGCTTGGGATGGTACTGGCGCTGGTCCGGATGGGACAATCTGGGGAGGAGAATTTTTTGTTCTCGAGTCCGGGATCTGTAAGAGAGTTGGTCATTTGCGGACCTTCCCATTACCAGGAGGAGAAAAAGCGATCCGTGATCCAGTTCGGACGGTTCTCGGCTTGTTTTATGAAATGCGCGGGAAAGATTATAATGCCAACGACGATTTTCCATTTGCACTATTTTTTTCCGATCAAGAGTACAAAATTCTAACCCAGTGCCTTCAACAGAAAATCAACTCCCCGATTACTTCGAGTATCGGTCGATTGTTCGATGGCATTGCCACGATTTTGAGTTTATGTCAAAAAATCGATTTTGAGGGACAAGCTGCAATGCAATTAGAATTCTGTGCCACAGACTATCTGCAAAAATTTCCTGAAGCTAGCGACAATCCTTATTCATTTACGGTGAATGCGCAGGGGGTAATCGATTGGCAATTCATGATCAGTGCAATCGTTGCGGACCTAAAAAACAATCTCGTGCGCGAACAAATCGCCTGGAGAGTTCATACAACTTTAATCAAAATGATCCACACACTCGTTGAACGCTTTACGATAAAAACCGTTGTCCTTACTGGAGGCTGTTTCCAAAATTATCTTCTCTTGTCCAAGAGTATTGAAAGCTTGCGTCAGAAAGGTTATAATGTCTACTGGCCACAAAAAGTTCCTATCAACGATGGGGGACTTAGTTTGGGGCAGCTAGGGTGCGGATATAATTTTCTCTTCCAACCGAGCAAACAAAACGACCATCAAGCAATGAACAAATAAAGTAAGCAATAAGTGAATAATATTTCAAGAATACCAAGAAAAGGAGAAAGCGAATGTGTCTCGCTATTCCAGGTCAGATTAAGCAGATAAAGGGGGACGATCCTCTTCTACGGGTTGGTCATGTTCTCTTTGGCACCATTCTCAAAGAGATCAATCTAGCTTGTGTGCCCGAAGCAAAAATAGGTGATTACGTCTTGGTTCACGCGGGGTTAGCGATTAGCTTAATCGATGAGATTGAAGCAATAAAAGTGTTCGAAGCACTTCAAGAATCAGGGGAATTCGAACTCAGCTCGTGAGGACAAATTTACTCCCACTAGTTAATTTAACTGATTCTACTCGCTTCTTGATCTCTTATGAATTTACTTCAAGAATTTACCTCTCTAATGGGATGGAAAAATGAAATTTGTTGATGAATATCGAAATACAAAAGTTGTCGAGCAATTGGCGAATGCCTTGAGCAATCAATTAACCAAGAACTGGGTAATCATGGAAATTTGCGGGGGCCAAACAAACGCATTTCTAAGGTTTGGCTTAGACCAATTCCTCCAAGGTAAAATTGAATTGATTCATGGTCCGGGCTGTCCCGTTTGCGTTACTGCTGTGGATACAATCGATAAGATCTTATATTTAGCAATGCAACCGGATATAATTTTATGTACCTTTGGAGATATGATGCGCGTGCCCGGAAGCCGATATGATTTGTGGACCGTAAAAGCTTCGGGGGCCGATATTCGCGTTATTTACGCACCGATGGATGCACTGGCTATTGCCCGTCAAAATCCAGATAAAAAGATTATCTTATTTGCGATCGGTTTCGAAACAACAGCTCCAGCAACTGCACTATCGATAATCGTTGCCAAGAAAGAAAAAATCAAAAACTTCTTCATATTGTCAGCTCATGTAAAAGTCCCTGCTGCCTTGAAACATATCTTAAACTCCCCTGGACATCGACTTCAAGGAATTTTAGCTGCGGGACATGTTTGTACCGTAATGGGGTATCAAGAATACAAACCGATAGCAAGCAAATATGGTATTCCAATAACAGTAACCGGTTTCGAACCTTTCGATTTATTATATGGAATTTATCGTTGTGTGTATCAGCTCGAGAACGGGATGTGTGAAGTAGAAAATAATTATAGTAGAGTAGTTAAGGAAGAAGGAAATCATGCCGCTCGTCAACTGATAGAAGAAGTTTATGTAACAATACCGCAACGGTGGCGCGGGATTGGGGAAATTCCGGATAGCGGTCTAGATTTAAGTAAAGAATATTCTGATTTTGATGCTAAAAAACATTTCAAGCTGGAATCGATCCAAACAAGTAACCAACTACCTCAGCTAGCAACGGATTCTATTTGTATTGCGGGAGCCATACTGCAGGGAATACAAAAACCATTCCAATGTCCCGCGTTCGCAAAGGAATGTACTCCCGATCATCCTCTGGGTGCTCCCATGGTATCATCGGAAGGGGCTTGCGCGGCCTATTATCGCTATCGCAAATCTCAAAACTTCGAACTGACTGGAAAAGGATAAAACAGTGGCATCATCTGAATTCACCTGGAGCTGTTCTGTACCTAATGCCACCAAGGTAATACAAATGGGACATGGAGGAGGCGGTAGGTTAACGCATCAATTAATCGATCGAATCTTCCAACCTGTTTTTTCGAATCCACTCTTGAACGCTCAGCACGATGGAGCGATTCTCCCCTTCGGGAACATCGAGCTGGCATTTAGCACCGATTCGTATGTCGTGCAACCTCTGTTTTTCCCTGGTGGGGATATTGGCAGTCTATCGATTCATGGTACGGTGAACGACCTTGCCATGTGTGGGGCGAAGCCTCTATATCTGAGTGCATCGTTTATATTAGAAGAAGGATTTGCGCTGGATCAATTACAAAAAATAACCGAATCGATGCAAAGAACCGCATTAGCAACAGGTATAAATATCGTTACGGGAGATACCAAAGTTGTCGATCGCGGGCATGGCGATGGTCTCTATATCACGACATCCGGTATTGGACAAATTGTCTCGAAATTTCCTATTTCGCCAATGTCGATTCAACCCGGAGACGCGATTCTTCTGAGCGGCGATATCGGTCGTCATGGGGTTACGATTTTAGCAGCTCGTGGGCAATTGTCTTTTGAAACCGATTTAATCAGCGATTGTGCCGATCTATCCCGACCAGTTCTAGCTTTACTTCAAGCAGGGATCGAAGTGCATTGCCTGCGCGATCTCACCCGAGGGGGACTCGCCACCGCTGCGATCGAGTTGAGTCAAAAGTCTCATCTACATTTTCTCCTCGATGAAAAATCGATTGAAGTCGGTGAAGATGTCCAGTCCTGTTGCGAATTATTAGGGCTTAATCCACTCTATATAGCGAATGAAGGACGTTTTATCTGTTTTGTCAAAGCAGAAGAATGCGAAAAAGCGATTTCTATTTTGCAATCTCATCCCGTTTCTGCCCGTACCCATCGAATCGGTACGGTTCGTGAGCATCACCCCAATGGTTTAGTCACCGCGAAAGGAATCTTCAACTCCGAAAAAGTTTTGGATATGCTCAGTGGCGAACAGCTTCCGCGAATTTGTTGATCGGGTACTCTTTCTTTGTTTCGTAATGTTTAAGAAGCCATTGATACCAATCTGCCAAACCCAACCCTTTTTTTACCGAAATCGGAATGATCATCGCCTGAGGAGCAACCATCTTGATGTTTTCGCAAGCAACATCCATATTAAAGTCAGCAAGCTCGGCAAGATCCATTTTATTAATAAGCACTAAGTTCGCGGATTGAAATATAAACGGATACTTCAGGGGTTTATCCTCCCCTTCCGTCGTCGATAAAATAACAATTCGGTAATCCTCACCTAAATCAAATCGGGCCGGGCAGACCAGATTACCAACATTTTCGATAAAAAGCAGATCGAGCGAATCTAGATCGAGAGAGGATAAAGATCGTGAAACCATCGCGGCTTCTAAATGGCATACCGTCCCTGTGGTAATGGCAACAACCCCTGCCCCACGATTTTGTAATCGCTGCGCATCCCGGTCTGTTTGCAAATCGCCTACGACTACTCCCATCCGAATCTTCTTTTGTAGATCGATTAATGTTTTCTCTAACAAAGACGTTTTACCCGATCCTGGTGAAGATAAAAGATTAACAACCAGAATCGATTTTTGAGAGAAATTTTCTCTTAGCTTATGCGCTTGTTCATCGTTGCGTTTCAGTAACGAAGTACCAACAACAATTTTTTGCGTGCTCTGTCCGGAAGCTTCGCTCCGATTCGCTTGAGTAACATTTTCCCTTTCTAGATTCATATTAATTTAGCTCCATTGAAACAGGGGCAGGAGAAAGACTATTCCAAGAGTCCAATTCTATCGAAACCAGTTCTAGCTCTTTACCCTGTAGGACTTCCGCATGAAGATTCCCGCAGTTAGGACATTCATAAATAAATGATTCCGGGGCAAATGTGAATTGGCAAGATTGGCAACAACATCGTACAGGAACAAGTTCAATTTTAAGTTTCGCCGAAGAATACGGTAATTGCTCTGCCAAGGCCTCGAAAGCAAACCCCAGCGCTTCGGGAACTACTCCAGATGCTTCACCCACTCGAAGAGTTAAAGAAATAATCTGGTCGATCGAATGAGTAGGAACTAATTCGGATACCAGTTCTAGAGTAGCTTCCATCAAAGAAAATTCATGCATTTTTAATCTTCATTTTTCAAATGTGTCGTAATCCATTCCATAATTTGCAAAATCGCACTTTCTGCTCCGAGCTGCGTCATCACGGAAAAGTTACCGATAAAATCGAGACAGCTCGCAGGGATGGAGACCATGAGGCCCAACGGGATGCGACCAAACACAGCCCCCGTTAGGCCAAGTAAGCTTGCGGGTTCCGGATGATGAAAAGACCAATCCCCCTCGAATTTTGGTTCGATTGGTTTTAGCTGTACTTCGAATATTCCTATTTGGGCATCGATGAAAATGACATAATCGAACTCGCAGAACAATGCAGAGAACTCCGGCACAAGCTGGTGACAAGCTAGAACCTGAATACTCTTCTGATTAGCTTGTAAACGATTTTGCAACGAATTTGCTACCCAGGGACCAATACCATCGTCCCCTCTCGTTTCATTGCCATAACCAAGTATTAATAATTTAGACACGCCGAACCTCATCGAGTAATCGGCCAGAACTATCTAATAATTCTATGCGAAGTGGCATTTGCCCGAAAGCATGGGTTGAACAACTTAGACAGGGATCGAAAGCCCGAATACCTGCTTCTAATCGATTAAGTATCCCTTCTGGTATTGTTGAACTTTTGATATAATGCTGAGCAATCTGTAAAATAGTTTGATTCATCGCTAGATTATTTTGACCGGTTGCGATCACTAAATTAATTTTGCGGATCAACCCAGTTGGATCGACTTGATAATGATGAAAAAGCGTCCCGCGCGGAGCTTCGCTACAACCAACTCCTTCAAGCCGATTGATCCCTGCTTCAGCTTTTAGCTCGGTTGATTGCAAATCTTTATCCTCCATCATCTGTTCAATTTTCTCGATTGCGGCGAGAATTTCGATCAATCGTGCCAAATGATAGAAAAACGATGATTGAACCGTTCCATTGCCTAATTGCGAAAATTCGATCTTTTCTTTGTCTGCTAGAGCTGTTCCCATCCGCTGACAGATATTGAGTCGAGCTAGCGGGCCAACACGATAGATCCCAGCCGGGTAGCCTAACGGGCGATAATAAGGGGATTTCAGATACGACCACTTTTCAGAAGCTTCGCCAATGAATTCATGGTAATTCGCAGGGTCCAATTGGTCAGCGATCAATCCCCCGCGACTATCGATAATGCGTATTCTCCCTCCGTAGTGTTCCCAGCTCCCATCTGCTGCCACTAAGCCCAGAAACAGAGTTGGGAACGTCCCAAAGACATTACTCTCTTCCCGGTATTTTTCGATAATCGATTTGAATCGATCGAGTGCATTCAAAATCGCTTTTTTTTCTGTTGGTATTCTCTGAGCAATCCAATCCCGATCGGCGATCGATAGGCTATGGCGAACCCCCCCAGGAATACTCCAAGCAGGGTGGATCTTTTGCCCTCCCAATGCCGCAATGATCTGCTGACCGAATTGTCGCAAACCGATCCCCGCCCGCGCTAATGACGGTTCGGCAGCGATCAATCCAAATAGATTTCGCTTGGCTGGGTCCGAATCCATCCCCAATAATAGATCAGGGGCACTCAAATGGAAAAAGCTCAAGGAATGTGATTGAATCATCTGGGCCAGATTCATTAATCGCCGTAATTTCTCTGCGGCAACGGGCACCTCGACCGCCAAAATCTGATCCCCCGCCTTCGACGAAGCTAGGATATGGCTTACGGGACAAATCCCGCAAATCCGCGCTGAAATTCCAGGCATTTCCCACAGAGGCCGCCCTTCAAACATCCGCTCAAATCCTCGAAACTCGGCAATATGGAAGTGAGCAGAACTTACTTCGCCCGAGTCGTTGAGCTGTACTGTTATCTTGGCATGCCCTTCGATCCGTGTTACTGGATCGATGAGAATCGTTTGCGCCATTTTCTAGGATCCTTTTTGATAGGCAACTATTCGAAAATTATAATTGGAACCTCAAACTTCTTGCATCGATTGCTTTTCGTTGATGATAATCGACCGTTGTTTTATTTCAATCGAGAAACAAATAACTTTGCTATTTTTATGGAACTCATCAGCCAAACTTCAATTGGTTCCCATGAAGAGAGAGCGGTTTGCCGCTGGGAAGACTTTCGAGCACCATTCGAATATGTTTAGCTGTTGGTGGGCAACCAGGCAGAAAGTAATCAACGGAAATCAACGAGTGCAACGGCCTGACCCGATCGAGTAATGCCGGTACCACCGAGCGATCATTTGGGATCCCTTTTTGAACATCGGCCAGTTCGATATAACTCCGTTGTAATAACGGCAAAGCCTCTTGGAACCGATTCCGCACCGCGGTAACATTTCCCGAAATGGCACAGTCCCCAAAACTGGCAACCAATTTACTGTTCTTTCGTACTTGTTGAATCAGGTGAAAATGGTCTTCGTTCGCAACCGCCCCTTCCACAAGAGTAACATCGACCTGGTCAGGAAATTTTTTCGTATCGATGAGCGGAGAATAAACAATCTCTGCGAAAGTTGTTAATTCGAGGAGCCATTCATCCAGATCGAGAAACGACATATGACAACCCGAACAGCCACCTAGCCAGAGAGTTGCAAGCTTTAAACGTGCCATTGCTTTTTATCCTTTGCCATAACTAGAGATTCTAATTTATTACGAGGATGCTCTGTTTGCGCTACGCTATCCCCTTTCTGGAAAATAGCACCCGTTGGACAAGCCATGAAGCATTTTCCACAGGAGGTACAACTATCCGCTTCCCCCCATGGTTGATCTAGATCGGCAATCACTTTAGCAAGACCGCCACGGCCAGCAACGTCCCAAGTATGCGCCCCTTCGATTTCATCGCAAACACGCACACAGCGAGTACAGAGAATACAACGATTATGATCGATCCCAAAACGCTGATGCGAAATATCTATCTCTTTCGGTGGATGGATATAGTCGAAGCGATCATGATCCATTTCGACCGCCATCGCCATTGCTTGTAATTCGCAATGATTATTGGCAACACAGATCGAACAGGTATGATTCCCCTCGGCAAATAAAAGCTCAACGATCATCTTTCGATATTCTTTTAATTTGTGGGTCTCCGTATTTATTTGCATCCCTTCTGCAACTTTCATGAAACAGGCAGGTTGCAATTTTGTTGAACCAGCGATTTCTACCAGACAAATACGACAACCCCCGTGAGCCGATAATCCATCCAGATAACAGAGTGTTGGAATTTTGATCCCGGCATCCTTGGCGGCCTGTAAGATAGTATCCCCGGCATTGGCCGTTATCATCTGCTGATTGATGGTAAGTGTAACTACACTCATTTAACTCCCCTTGGTTTCGGCACTTAACTGCTCCTGGTTCCCCATTTGCGCTGAAGAACACAATAACGGTAGATTGATTCTTTGCGTCGAATCAGATTCTTTCAATAGCGATTCATACTCAGAACGGAAATATTTGAGAGTGCTTAACGTTGGATTAGGAGCCGATTGCCCTAGGCCGCAAAGACTGGTATCCTTTACCATGACACAAAGCTGTTCCAGACGATCTAAATCAGCATGGTCGGCACTTCCTGCTAGTATTTTGCGGAGAAGCCGGTGAATTTGAACGGTGCCTGCTCGGCATGGGATACACTTTCCGCAAGATTCATCCATACAAAATTGCATAAAAAATCGCGCGACATCCACCATTCGATTGGTATTGTCGAGAGCTATCATTCCCCCAGATCCCAAAATAGAACCGAGTTTCGCTAATGAATCGTAATCGACAGGGACATCAAACATCTCCGCAGGGATACAGCCTCCGGAGGGGCCGCCGGTCTGAACCGCTTTGATCGTATTTCCCTCTACCGCTCCGCCACCAATATCATAGACAATCTTGTGGATCGGTGTACCCAGCGGAACTTCGACAAGACCGGTATTGACAACGTTTCCTGTTAGACAGAATACCTTAGTTCCTTTGCTGGTTTGAGTCCCCATCCCTGCGAACCAATCACTCCCGTTGCGAATAATGGCCGCAATGTTACCATATGTTTCAACATTATTGAGCAAAGTAGGCATCCCCCATAATCCGTGCTCCGCAGGGTATGGCGGACGAGGAGTCGGGGTACCTCGTTGACCCATGATCGAGGCCATGAGAGCGGTCTCTTCCCCACAAACAAATGCCCCGGCACCTGTGCGTAAATCGATGCGAAAATCGAAGGGGGTACCGAAGATCCGCGTTCCCAGTATCCCCAAACGATTTGCCTGAGTAATTGCTATTTGTAACCTTTGGACCGCAAGAGGATATTCTCCGCGAACGTAGATATAACCCTGGCTCGAACCGAGTGCATAGCCCGCGATCGCCATTCCTTCCAGTACGCGATGCGGGTCGCTCTCTAACAGACTCCGGTTCATAAATGCCCCAGGATCCCCTTCATCGGCATTGCAAACCACATACTTCTTTTCACTTTTATTTTTGGCTACAGTACCCCATTTGATCCCCGTGGGATATGCAGCACCGCCTCTTCCTCTTAATCCACTTCGCGTTATTTCATGGATTACTTCATCCAGCGAAAAATGATGCAATACCTGGTATAGTCCCTTATAGCCTTTTGCTGCGATGTAACTTTCAATCCGTTCTGGTTCGACATTCCCACTATTGTCTAATATAACCGAGACCTGATTTTGGAAAAACGGACTTTGAAAATCGCCCCGCACTGCCTCTACTTTTTGTCCGGTAAACCCAGCAACGATCGATTTTGCCGATTCCGCATGAACTTGATGAAATAATATCTCGATTTGATTATTGTTTTGAATCGTGCCATGCTTATCTTCAATCGGAAAGGGGGAATTTGTAGAATCAGCAATCTGAACTTTAACCAGCGGCCCCTGGCAACAGAGTCTCATACAACCGACTTTCGCGACTTGGACGGTATCGGTCAAGCCAAGCCGATCCACCTCTTTTTGAAATTGCTCGAATCCCTCTTCTGCTCCAGCCGATAAGCAACCCGCAGCGGTACAGCAATGAATTCGATTCGGTTTGCGTGCAGCGATCTCCTTAGACGCAATCTCTTCAAGATCGATCTTTAACATTCACGAACCATCCTTTCAACTCCTGGAGTAGTTTTTCTGGCGTTTCATGCCCTCGAACTTTTCCATCGATCACCACAACAGGTGCGATTCCGCATGGCTCTAAACAGCGCACCGACCGCAGCGATATTTTACTATCTTCACTAATATGACCTTCTTGCAATCCAGACCAACTCTCTACAGTTTCTAATAATCTGTAAGCCCCTTTGACATAACATGCTGTTCCTGTGCAAACGATGCAGGTGTGCTCCGCAGGAGGTTGTAATCGAAACAGGTGATAAAAGGTGGCAACTCCTTGTACTTTACTATATGGCAATTTTAATTGTTTCGCTACGTACCGGAGTGTTTCTTTACTCAAATAGCTAAATAGATTTTGTGCAATGTGCAAAACTTCAATCAATGCATCTTGGCGATATTGCAATTTTCGTATCTCCGATTCGAGTATCGCTAACGAAGATACTTCTTGGTGCAATTTTGTTTCTTTTGATTCCATAATTAATCGATATTTTGATCTAGATCTTATTCTTTGACATTATTGTAGTAAAGTAACGTATTCCTTCCAACAAGCTGATTCTTCTGCAAAAAAAGTTTCAACTCGATGCTAGAGAAAATCGGGCCAAGGATTCGATCAAGAAGAGAATATTTCTAGACTAATATCACCCACTCGAATCGTTCATTGATCGAATCCAATTTTTTAGGAAGCACAATTACTTAGCAAGCACAATGCCAGATTCAGAAATCTATCGAACAATCAAATCATAGATAAAAAATAACCTTTAAATGATCGAAATCGTACATAATCATTCCATCAATGAATGTTATGGAAATCGAATGATCCTTTTTCGCACGAATCCCATCAAAACCGCACATGAATGACATACAAAAGCCTGAGAAGAAATCGGTTCCGATTTTAAGATTGATAAACAGGCTCGATTTAATATGAAGACTATTATAATTAAGAAGCAGAGATAAGAGCCTAAGACCATCAAGTTCTAAGAATTATTGATTCTTAGAACTCAATAATACGGAACTAAATATTTCCAGGAATAAAGAGATGGATTCAAAGGAAGAGAAGGAAATAGAATTAAAAATGGATACCAACCCCAAAAGGTACGTTCCCCCGGTATGGCTTGACCGGACTGTCCTTGGAGCAGGGCTAACCAGTTTATTTGCAGATATGGCCTACGAAACCGCATCGGCTTTTTTACCTGGGTTTTTAACGATCCTGGGCTACCCTCATTTACTCGGACTTATTGAAGGGAGTGCGGATTTAGCTTCGAACTTCATTAAAATAGGAATTGGTTGGTATTCTGATAGAATTGGCAAACGAAAAGCAATTGTCTCTCTTGGATATTTTCTCACTGGAACTGCATTTATATTTTATGCCCTGGCAATCTCTTGGCCGTTTGTATTATTGGGTAAATTAGTTGCATGGGCAGGAAAGGGATTACGCGGACCGCTTCGAGATGCTATTTTAGCTGATGCGGTAGATCCCCTACATCGCGGTAAAGCCTTTGGTTTTCATCGTGCCGGGGATACCGTGGGAGCGATCCTAGGCCCGTTATTAGGTGGACTCGCTTTTGCCTATTACGAACCTTTCCTGAAATCTCTGGGACTTCTCGATTTTCTCTATGCCCCTGCTGATTCTACAGAATCTCTTGGATACCGTTTTGTCTTTTGGCTTACCCTTATCCCAGGAATTCTTTCGGTATTGTGTTTTACTCTCTTGATCAAGGAAACACACTTTACCCCATTAAAATCAAAACGATTTTCCACTTCGATTCGAACATTGCCAAAATCGTTTCGCCGCTATCTCGTTAGCATTGGCTTCTACGGCCTAGGGGATTGTTCCTTACCCGTCATTTTGTTAGCAGCAGTAAAGCTCTTGAGTTCGGAAAATCTTTTAGAAAGACCTTGGTTGATAGCAATTTTATTAGCATGGCGAAATCTGTGGCACGCCTTAGCCGCGTTCCCAATTGGCTACTGGAGTGATCATCGAGGGAGAAGACCATTGTTGCAGCTCGGTTACGGCATTCAAATGGCTAGTATGGCTTGCTGGGGGATAGCTTTTTATACCGATTTGCAATCTTATCCACTACTTTTACTATTATTAGCAGCTCATGGGATTGCGGGAGCGTTTCAAGATACTCTCGAGAGTGCCATGACCGCCGATCTGGTCACTGATTCGGCTCAACGTGGCTCTGCATACGGTCTGATGAGTTGCCTAAACGGCTTAGGCGATTTTATTTCAAGCACTCTAATTGCTTTCGTCTTGTTCTATTCCCCCGTTTTCGCTTTTCTCTGGGCCAGTTCGTGTATGGGTATTGCGGCATTTTCCCTGAAATGGGTCGATAGCTCTCACGAAAAAACTAATTAAGCGATTGTCGATATTAATTGGGTATTGTCAAAAAATAGGCACCCAACAAAAAAAATGTCGATAAAAAAAAGACTTCGATTCTTTATTGCAAAATTATTGCAGAAAAAGAGACGAAGTCTTAATCTCCTATCCCATCATTTCCTATCATGACTTATAACGATTTAGTCGATATAAAGCATAATCTCATCGGCACTATATCGTACTTTCGGAGTAGAAGCGTAACGATCATCCGAGTGGCGATATCCTGCCGGGGCCAAAACCGCAGCAGTGTAACCTAGTTGTCCAAGATTCAAAGCTTCATCAAATCGGACCGAATCGAACCCTTCCATGGGACAAACATCGATTCCCATCATCGCTGCGGAAGTCATCAATTCCCCCAGAGCGATATAAACCTGATGTTTTGTCCAAACCGTGATATCGAAAGTAGCATTCACCAAAGAACCGATCATCATATTTTTATAACCATCCAATTTATCGATGGTGACTTGCCGAGCCTTTGCCGTTGCTTCGATTAGTTTATCTACATCGGCTACTTCGATTTTCTTTTTGGCAGCGAGAACAATTAAATGAGAAGCATCTGTAATCTGAGCTTGATTCCAGGCAAACCCACGCAGTTTTTGGCGTAATTCTTTATTCGTAATAACAATAAATTTCCAAGGCTGTATCCCATATGATGATGGGCTGAGAATGAGCGCTTGTTCCAAAATTTTCCAATCCTCTTTCGAGATGATTCGATTTGGATCAAACTGTTTTGTTGCATATCGCCATTTTAACCGATCGATGATGGTTTGCCCAGCTACTAGACCCGTTCCGCTAGTCATATGATTCCTTTTACCTAAATTTCTAAAACTAATTTATGGATAACACAAAATATTTATCACTAAAATTCGTTTAACAAAGCTAATCTTCGATACCCATTTTACGAGAATTACGAATTAAATGAACCTTTCAACCCGATTTTCTTTTGTAAAATTCACTTGATACTCTAATCGAATTGACTCATTTCAGAGTCTCTAAGAATGAATTGTCTGGCTCTCTTTAATTTTCATCCTCCATAAGTATCATAAATATAAACCTAAAGTTAGAGGCACCAGACCCAAAAAAGATTCTTAATTCTGAAAGATTACCGATGCTCGAAAAAAAAATTGATTCCACGATTATCGACCAATTGAAAAAATACGATACTCCAACTATTTGCAACGTCCTCGAACTCTTTCCCAACCAGATAAGAACTAGTGGATATACCGATAAACGCTTACAAGCTTGCTATCCTAAATTACCACCGATGGTCGGATATGCGTTCACCGCTAGTTTTCGCTCCGCTTCTCCCCCGCGCCAAGGAGATGTTTATAGCGGTTTACAGCAACAGGTAGAGTGGATGGAGAAAAATAAGGGCCCACATGTGATCGTCTTTCAGGATTTGGATGAACCTTCCGTAGCAGCAACCTTCGGCGAGATTATGTGTACCACCTATCAAAAATTCGGGGCCGTGGGTCTTATTACCAGTGGAACGGGTCGAGATCTGGATCAAGTCGAAGCCCTTCAATTCCCATGTTTCACTCAGGGCACTATCTGCTCGCATGGGTACTGTCAAATTATCGATATTCAGATCCCCGTACGAGTAGCAGGACTAACCATCCATCCCGGGGATCTATTGCATGGAGACAGGAACGGGGTGGCAAGAATCCCTATCGAACAGATCGAAGATGTGGTTCTTGGCTGCCAGGAATATATGGCCGCTGAAGGGATTGTTCTAGACTATTTACGACAAGGAAAGGTAACTGCATCAGGTTATCAACAAGCACGCGATGGCTGCCATGAGGCGATTAAGAAAATAGCAACACGATTGCAAAGCAAGTATTCAGGGAAATAATATTTTTACTGTATGGCAATTGATTCTTGAAAAGACCATCTCGACTCTTGTTCAAATATTTTTAAAAGGTTTATCCCATTCATTGATCTGTTTATGCAAATCACTTGGACTGAGATAGCCTTTTTTACGCGGTCGAGGGGGGACAGGACGATCCATTTCGGCTTGCACCAAAAAGACAGCTTCTTCCAATCGTTCGATCCACTCTGGAGCATCCAGGCCAACACCAGTAGGTTGAGCGGCAAGGGGCACCAAACGTGCCGCTAACTCCTTAAATTCTGGACAACTCTCATCTTTCCCCGCGGCAGAACTTTTGGCAGCAGGTTCAACCGCTGCGCATAATCGATCTAAAAGTAGGGGTTTAATAAACCGTTCTTCAATATGATCTCGAACCGTTCGCAATCTTAAAGCATGCCGCGATTCCAACATCTGCAATTCCTTCAAGAGCGATGCTATAATCTCTTTGCTTTCCGTTGCCACACGCTGCCGCCAAGTTTCAGCTAAATCATCATGCCCGCACCGACAGAGAACTTCATGAGCTTCAGTCAAAGGGCGAATCCGCCAGGCAAAGCGATCATAATGCAATTTCAATCGTAAAAATTCAAAAAACACAAAAAGATTTTCACCGTAATCGGATTGAGTTGTCGTGGCATTGTAATCGCGGTATTCATCATAATTTTCGGTGATCGTTTGAAAAATCACGGTCAAAAAATGAATCGTCGTCATTCGATTCATTTTTTGACTTTCAACATCGTCGAGTAATTGTTTAGGGCGTTCTTCAACATCCGATTGTTCAAGCTGATTCAACCAATCACCAACCCCGCGGTGCAAAATCCCGCGCAAGTTCGCGTAAATCATAAGATTGGGATGAATCAGCTCTCTGCCGTATTTCTGAATAAACTCTTTACACGCTTGCCAGTCGCGCCCATCCCCCAGAGTTTCCATCGACGATAATCGCAAAGAATTGCTATGATCGATCCATAGATAGAGAAAATGATTGGCGATCATCGTGAGCAGTTTACCGAAAGTCATCGAGATAGAATTACCCGCTAACTCTTTAGGGGGTTTAATTGTTACCGGATTCTCATGCCATTGTTTGGCAGAATGAAGAAGCGTCTCGACTACATTTTTTAGAGCGATCCGAAACAGACGATCAAATTCCGAAACTTTTCTCCCCTCGATCGGACCATTTTGTTCCATGACTCGCGCTAATTTCAACAGATGGTACGATTCGCGAATCAAGCCAAGTAAAGGTAATCTCTGTAAGAGATATTCAAAAAGGGCGAGCAGAGTCATCGCGCGCAAAATAGCTTCCGGTTTGCCCCCTTCCGATAACGGGACAAACAAAGTCTGTTCATTCGCGAGCTGATGCATCAAAGCATCCAACTCGGAGCGTACTCCATCCAGATCGTTACTCGACAAACTGCGTAATAGAGGGGCAACGGCTTGGGACCATTTCTCTTCATGGCTAGGAGACTTTTCCACGGCATGGGGGACCAATCCCGCAAGAATCCAGCGGCATTTTCGTAGTTCGATACAACAATCGATCATCGAATCGATCAAAGTATCCTTGATACTTCGGCGGCGATCGAATTCGATCATCTCATCTAGATCGACCATCAATTGCGGTACATGAATCTGAAAAACTCGATTCATCTGAACCAGAAGTTCCTCTTCCCATGAATCGAGGGTTTTTAACCATGACGAGAAAATGATTCTTTGATCCTGTTTTAAGGATTGGATCCAATCATCAGACTCTCCAGCAATTTGCCACAATCTGGCGATCGTTATGCGGTAATTCAAACGCTGTAAGATATTTTTTTCAATCTCTTCTAAGGGGAAATCCTCCGCTGCCCGATCGGGGACCAATCCACCATGTTCGCGATCCTGCTCTTCATAAGCCATTTCTTCATATGCAGATGAAAACGGATTATCCGTCTCCGAGCTGAGTGATTCTGGAATCAAATCCGCTAAGGAATCAGCGAGCGATTCGCCATTCGCATCCAATAACTCAAAGAACCGATAAATCAAATCCGAAATGTTTTTTTGTTGCAGTGCCGCGAGAGAGCCGGTCAACCATTCGAGTGCCAGAAGGTAAAATGAGGACTCCCCTTCCTCTAGAGAGATATGATCGGCTTCGCTTAGCCAACCCATCAATAACCCCATCGAAGCACGCCATTCCCCTTGCTGTAATAAAGCACTCACTACTCGGGCAAAAGCTGGGGCAGAAGTAAAACCCTGACGTTGTTCACGCCAAAATTGAATTTCGGACCAGGTCCGCGGCCCTTCTTCTCCAATAGTCGCTCCACTAGGCGTCGCAATAGTCGCTCCACTAGGCGACCCAATAGGCGGCAGATGGCGAGCGTTCCATGCTGCCAACGATTGCGCCACATGAAGCGCTGCTTGGTAACGTTCACTCCCCTTCAAATACGTAACATCGCTCACTTCATAAGCGGCATGTTTATCCCACCAATCGGCAAGCTCTTGAAATTCATTGCTTAATTGTTGCCGTAATTCTTCATCCTTCTGAGACACTGCCACCGTTATGGCATTGCTATAAAGATCAAATATCCTCACCAGCAAATCGATCAACTCTTCGTTGCGTGTATCCTCGATCCGATCCTCCTTGGCATGGAATAAGGGGTATAAGCCCTGAAAGCCAAGGATATTCCACGGATCGGCCAGGGCACCGCATTCGATGCCACGATGCAAAAGTTCCTTGACCTCG
>JAKBAI010000277.1 GCA_021809185.1 Planctomycetota bacterium | reverse complement strand
TTCCGATCCCTTTTCAGAAATAGAAACCGCGTAAGAATTGTACTCAAAAAGTAAACGACTTAACTTCCCAATTTCAGTCGGTCTTTTTGCGATTTGGAATTGGTTCGCTCAACTCTGTTGTCAGATTCTATCCACCAATCGGGCTGAAAAGCTAGAAAATATATTATTTTTACGTTTGGCACCACGTTAGAAACTTATCGAAAATGCCAAAGCCTTTAGCAGTAAAACACATATAGATTCAAACATTCTTATCAGAATAGTCTATAGACCGATTACCCAGCTAATGCACTAGGCGAAGCCTTTTATTTGGTAAAGAGTTAAAATATTTGAATACGATTTATTCAAAATTGAAACGAAAACGATTGCGCTGCTAGCGAATTATACCAAACAGCTTGCAGTTGGAGATATGAACATAGAGAATCTAAGATAAAAGGGAAAAACTCGATCTGTTCTTGAAGAACAGATCGAGTTTTTTGTTAACAATGATTTGATTCGAAGAATCTTATTTTGAGCGAATGCAATACAATTCATCCGAACTTCGAATCAGAAGCGACCCGGAGGAGACCGCAGGAGAAGCCCAGAACATGCCTGTCAACTTACTAGGGGATTCTACTTCGAATGTGCTGCCGATGTTGACGGCGAAGGTAGCCCCATTTTCATCCAGGAAAAAGACCTTGCCACCGTAAGTCCAAGGTGAGGCCGTAATTCCACCTGCCCCTTCGAGCCGTTCGTTCTGGTAATACTCTTTACCTGTTGCTGCGTTATAACAGCTTACCCTCGCTTGGCCAGAGACGAATAGATAACTATCTACCAACAACATCGAAGCAATTCCAGGACCAGATCGATCACGGGACCAAGCGATAAACTCATTCGATTTCTCCCCTTCCTTTAAGGAAATATCCCCTTTGGCACCCGCTTTAACCGCAAACAATGGACCACGGCTCATCGGGCCATTGGTGCCAAAGTATATCATTTGTTCATTACCAACAGGTGTTGAGCTAAAGCCTGAATCGATACCGTTCATTTCCCAAAGTGTTTCCCCCGTTTTGGGATCATACGAAACAACCGATTTTCCACAGGCTACCAACTCGGTCCGAATTGCATTTTTCCAGATAAAAGGACTAGACCAAGATGAACCTATTTTACGTTCCTTTTTCCAGACCTGCTCTCCTGACTTTTTATCCAGAGCGAGGATGAACGATTTTTCTTCATTGTCGCAGATGACATATATATGTTTATCGTCAATTATTGGGGAACTACCCGTACCAAACCCTCCCATCATCTTATAAGCTTCCAACTCTTTTTTCCAGATCATCTTTCCGGTCATATCGGTACAGAAAATTCCGTGCATGCCGATGTAAGTGTAGATTCTTTCCCCATCCGTCGCTGGGGTTTCTGAAGCATAGGAATTCGATGGGAATATGGGAATCGCAGGTTTCCGTTCAAGTAGTTTCGACTTCCATAACTCATTGCCCGTGGCTAAGTCTAATGCAATTAGTTGCCAAGTATATTGAGCATCGGGAGCTTTTTGAGAACCAAAACCCCCCTTCCCCCCTTTGCCGAATCCTCCCTTGCCAGAGCCGCCTTTACCGTAGCCGCCTTTACCTTCTTTGTCTTTCGAGAAATCCCCTTTGCCAAATCCCCCTTTGCCCTCTTTACCATCTTTGGAAAAATTGTTCTTATCCCCTCCCCCTTTTTTTCCGCCCATTCCACCATAACTGAAAGGAGTAGGTTTTTTCTGTTTGTCCGAAATTGCTGTTATTAAATAAATCTTATTTTTCCAGACGATGGGAGATGCCCAGGCAACCCCTGGCACCGATATTTTCCAGGCAATATTTTTGTCCTTTGCCCAAGAAGAAGGTAAATCTTTCTCCGTGATTATTCCAGATTCCGCTGGCCCACGGAACTGAGGCCAATCTTCTGCGGATCCGGAATTCTCTGTTAGACTCCAAGCTGAAACAACGGCAATGATCCAGCTCAGTGCTAGAAATCGATATAAAATCATTTTATCCCTCGGTTTGATCATGTATTCCTGTAACTAAAACTCCACCTATTTTAATCCCAAAAAATGAAGCAATCGTTAAAATCATCATCTTTTTTGAGTTTCTTTCCTTAGAATTCTATTTTGGATATTTTAATTCACTTGATAGCAACAGCTAATCTTTTTGCTGTATCTATTTTTTTACTGATCGAAATATTAAAACTTCTCCAGGTTCGATCTCTCCCACAATTCCTGATTTACCTCTGTTGCTTTTCAACTTATCGGAATTCCAATTATTAAACAATCTAGAGAATGGCACATCGTCAAAGGGATAATCTATTTTTATTTTCTGTCTTTTCTCCGAATCGATACTAGCAATAATGACCACTTGCTGATGTTTCCATTTCCAAAGTGCCGCAGAAAATTGCTTGCTGTTGCTTAATTTGTGATATTCCCCATCGAGAAGAAACGGTGTTAACTCCTTTATTTCCTGGCCGACCACTTTACATGTCTGCCATAATTCCTGATGGTCGGGTAAATACCATTCTTGCCAGTAAGGCTTTCCCTCTTTCTTCTTTCTAGCTCGAATCTCTTCTGAATCTCCACGATAATAAATCGACCAGGGCATAACCCCTCGTGCCCGATTGATCAAGCCAACATAACAAAGATTGCGATATTCTTTCCCAGTAGGGATTCGCCCGCCAGGCCATGCAAACGTTTGCGGTAGAATCCATACCGGCCTATGAAACAATCCAGCTTTGGCTTGGATAGCACTCATCTGAAGTTCAGTCGCAGAAAGAGTTGGATTAGCAGCACCAGGGCAAGCAATGGGATAATTTTCCCAGCCGACGATATCCGAACAATTGAAAAATCCGCTATCTGGGACAATGACCTCTTTGCTCTGCATTCCTAATGGGATAAAAGTCAATCTCTTATCTGCAATTGCTTTAATCTTACGATTCATTTTATCGAGATGAGAAATTTTCGATTTCGTATTTGCATCGTCATAGATCGTCCAAGCAACTATTGCGGAATGATCTTTAAATTTTCTGACACGATCTAATTTCTCTTCGGTTTCGGTATGACCTGCGATCACCATCATGTTATACTTGAGAGCCAGGTCTAGAAATCGGGTATCCTCATGCCATGGCCCTTCGATATGAATTGTATTCCCACCAATGGCATGAATCGCTTCAACACACCGGACGCGCATGTCCCCTGTATGGCCAGTCGAAATATAAAATCCGTAAGGAAGCTTCGGTTTACCATTGATCAATAACACACCATCCTTCCGGAGAGTACACACGACCGGAAGTTGATTACTCTCGCTTTGCTCTTGTTTAAGCTTAGATGAGACCTTTGCACTAACAGGTTTACATAATTTTAAACTTCCTAAAAATGGGCATGATAAACACAAATCTAAAATTACAAGAACCATTAAAAATAAGATCTTCGAATGCTGCATCCTCTTCTCAAACTTTCTCAAAATGATTCTCATTAGCCTTCCTTGATCTTTTCATTCTTTTCGAACTTCACCGGTTTCAATAGCATCCTATTCCTTACATCCAAGAAATCAACTAAATTGATAGTCGATTTTTTTAGGAAATTCCACATACTCATGTTTATGAAGTTCAAAGGAAATAAAATTCAACAAGATCGTAGGAACTAGATGGATCATTTTATAGCAGGATCGATGGATCTATAGATCTATCCATGAGAAACAGAACTAGAATCTAATCGAAAAAGGGAAAAGTGAATTAGAAGAATTTTGCACACTCTTTTTTGGATTCGAAGAAATTGAAGACAAAGAATGAATAAATTTCTAAAATAAATAAAAAGAAATATTCCGAAAGGATCAAAAGAGTACATGGGAATCGTCTGGGTCGATCGGCATCAACCACTTGCAACTGAGTACCGTGGAGCCGTGGTTACCATTGGTAATTTTGATGGAGTCCATCTGGGTCACGCCAAACTGATTTCCACCTGTTGTCAGCTCCGTGATAAACTCAACAGTGAAGTTGGGATAAGCCGAAAAGTAAAATCTTTAGCGATTACTTTTAATGACCACCCAATGACCTTGGTATCCCCAGAAAATTCACCTAGGAAAATCACAACTTTTCTGCAAAAATGCCAGTATTTACTGCAATTCGGTGTCGATTCCGTAATGGTTTTAGATATTCATGAGGACTGGCTTTCGATATCGGCAACCGATTTTTGCGAACAAATTCTCGGTGATTTATTCGATGTTCGGGGTATTGTAGAAGGACCAAACTTTCGATTTGGTAATCGCCGAATCGGCGATTTAAAGCTATTGAACGAATGGAGTAACCAGCGTAGGGTTCCCTGTTTAGAAGTCCCTTCCGCTATTTGCCAAGATCAAATCATCATCTCGAGCAGCAGAATTCGCCAAGCCATTGAAACAGGAGAAGTAGACATTGCGGCAATGATGTTGGGCCGATCCTATGAAATCCGTGGCAAAGTTGTTCCAGGGCAAAAACGAGGTCGAACCCTTGGCTTCCCTACAGCAAATCTTAACGATATTGAAACTATTCTTCCTGCACCAGGAATTTACGCTGTTGAAGTAGAATGGAATGGCCAATTCTACCGGGGCGCCGCAAACATAGGAAACAATCCAACCTTTTCGGAGAAAGAGATGAAAGTCGAAATTCATTTGCTCGATTTCTCTGGGGATCTTTACGGACAAACAGTACGAGTTTTATGGCTAAAAAAGATCCGTGATCTAATTACTTTCCCTAGTAAAGAGGCTTTGATTCAGCAAATTAGTTCGGATATCCAAAACATTCGAGCTATCATTGGCAAGTCTCGTCATTCTAGTTCGTAGTTTATCTATGCTCGATTTGCTTTCGCTCTATTTGCTTATGATTTATTTTTATGCTCAAAAACATCAAAAATATACCTATGATTATATTTTGAGATGATGACGAACAATTAGTACTAAACAACCGCCAAGGGATAAGATTCTTAGAATTAGGTTACACTATTCCCTTGTTCCAATGCAGCAATTAGGATAAACAAACGATGATAAAGAATTCAGAGACCGAGATCACTCGGCCAAGTAACGAATTACACCAAAAATTAGAGGAAATACTTCGCCAGGAAATCGCAAGTGATTTTCAAATAGATGGCACCGAATTGGAAGTCGTTGACATCCAGGATGGGATAGCACAAATACGCTTTGGAGGAATCTGTTCGAGCTGCCCATCCAGTTTAATCACTCTCATTCATGGATTGGAACAAGTGATTCGCCAGCGTTTACCCGAAATTGAATTTATCGAGGCGGTGAATTAATCGATGTTTGCAGGATATAATAGCAACGGTTTTGCTCATCACCGTTTGGAAGATATTGTTTCGATTTTGGGCGACCTGGGGTATCGCGGTATGGCGTTGACCCTCGATTACCACCATCTCGATCCATTTGCCAAAACCTGGACAGCAGACGCTAAAAAAATTGCGAAATTAATGGCCAGATACCACTTCCGCTGTGTGATCGAAACCGGTTCGCGATTTTTATTGGACCCTCGGCATAAACATCAACCCACTCTGATTAGCAGTGATCCCAACGGTAGGAAAATTCGTTATGAATTCCTAGAACGGGCAATTCTAATCGCTCAAATCATGGAAGCAGATGCCGTTAGTTTCTGGTCCGGTTCCCAGGAGGATCCAGGAATTCCCTGGCTAACTTCATTTGGGTACTTAGTAGAAAATTGCCAAAAATTGAGCGAATTCGCCCAAAGTTGTGGGATCCGTTTAGCCTTTGAACCCGAACCAGGAATGCTTATCGAACGAATGGAACAGTTTGCCTACCTGCATAACCAGGTGCTGCACCCCTCTTTTGGGCTTACTTTAGATATCGGTCATCTGCAATGCCTTCGAGAGTGGCCTTTTCACCCATTTTTTCACCAGTGGAAAGATTATCTCTG
>JAKBAI010000044.1 GCA_021809185.1 Planctomycetota bacterium | reverse complement strand
TCCAGGCCAATCATACTCCGACATAGCCTGTATCGCTTCGTTGGAGAGAAGATCCTCGATTTGCTCGACCGTGCGTTTGGCGGAACGAGCTAATAGATGTTTCGCCAAAGCAGGCATATCTGATTTTCGCTCTCGTAATGGTGGCAAGCGAATCTCAAAAGTATTCAAACGGTAGAGTAGATCTTCACGGAAGGTTTCTTCAGAGATCATTCGATGTAAATCACGATTTGTGGCACAAACAACGCGAACATCGATCCGGTTCGAGACATTTGCGCCTAGTCGTCGAATTTCACCCGATTCTAAAAATCGTAATAGTTTCACTTGAATATTTTTATCAAGTTCGCCTAATTCATCTAAGAAAAGCGATCCGCCATTGGCAACTTCAAATAACCCCTTATGATCTTTATCCGCAGCGGTGAAAGCCCCTTTCATATGACCGAAAAGTTCGCTTTCTGCTAGATTTTGATTCAAGGCCCCACAATTGACGGGAACAAAAGGCATCTCGCTACGTTTACTCTTTTGATACAGAGTACGAGCAACCATTTCCTTTCCGGTCCCGGTTTCCCCCGTAATGAGGACAGTGGCATCGGTAGGGGCAACCGTATCGATGAGACGCTGAACGGCATCCATCGCCGAGGAGTTGCCGATCAGGAGACTCGGGCCTTCCGCGGCTTGAACACGAGTTTGCAGAGCGACTGTCGTATTTTTTAGTTTGCGTTTTTCGATGATCCGGAGCAGAATCGCTTCGATCTCGGCAAGTTTACAAGGTTTATTGATATAATCAAATGCACCTAGTTTCATCGCCTCGACAGCGGTTTCCGTGCTGGCATAGGCAGTCATCATCACGGCCTCGGTATCGGGAGAGACTTGTTTGAGTCGTTCCAGAACCTGGATCCCACTCATATCTGGCATCATGAGATCTAGAATAGCGGCATCAAAAGTGGTCTTTTCCATCACTTTCAAAGCCGATTTTCCATCGGGGCAAACCGTAACTTCATGCCCTAAGCGTGGGAGTTCGAAACGCATGAACTCTTGTAAAGATACTTCATCATCCGTGAATAGTATCCTAAGGCTTTTATGCGGCGGCGTGGCCAATTCCATCCTCCGTCTTCTGGATTGCAGTTCCATTTCTCCGCCCCTCGCTGAAGGCAAGGATATCTGAACCATCCGCTTTTGAATCGGCATCCGTACCGATCCCTTCGGCAATGGTTACAGCTTGAATGGGGAGACGAACTGTAAAAGTACTTCCTTGATTAGGCCCGGCACTCGCCGCGGAGATCTCCCCGCCATGCTGGTCAATGATCTGGTGGCTAATAAATAACCCCAGGCCGGTCCCTTTGCCAGTGCGACTTTTTGTAAAAAAAGGTTCAAATATATTTTGTAATACTTCGGAAGGCATCCCACAACCGGTATCAACAAAGATCATCTCAGCACGATTTTCCCGTTGTTGCAGTGTGATGGTGATAACCCCGCCTTCATTCAAACTATCGAGAGCATTTACCACCAGATTTAGAATTACCGATTTAATATCTTCGGCATTTACCCCTGCGACCACACGTTCCAACGGTTGGAACATGATTCTCTTGCCTCGACAATTAGGTAAATGTTGTGCCATTTCCAGAACACTCTGGATAATTTGGGCTAGATCTGTCGGCTCTCGGCGTCTATCGCCAACTCGCGAAAATTCTAATAATTTACTGGTTATCCCTTTGCAGCGAAAAGCCTCTTGTTGAATCATCGAAAGATATTTTCCAATTACTTCTGTATCTCGCGGGGACTGGCTGAGATATTGTGCCAACCTACTTTGCAATGCTTCGCTACAAAATGCTATGCTCGCTAGGGGATTATTTATTTCATGAGCTACCCCCGCTGCGAGAAAACCCACACTTACCATTCGCTCCGAACGGACCAATTGTCTACTTCTTTCATCGACTTTGCGTTCCAAATCTTGATAAATGTGATGAAGCTTTTGGGTGGTTTCATTAAATGCCGTTGCTAACTCTTCCAACTCATCCCCCGAATTTAGTTCAATAGGATGTTGAAAATCCCCTCGGAATACTCTTTGAACCCCTTGTCTCAACTCCTTCAAAGGACGGAATAACCAACTTTGAAATAAATGCAAGAGCGTTAAGGTTAAAATCATACTAATGGAAGCAGCAGCAATAACAATCCATAAACTTTTGCGATAATGCCGGCGCGCTTCATCGATTTTTTGGTACATATCGCGAACAATTTCCGCCCGTAATTCATCTACACGCGCGATTAATTCATGCTGGGCAGTCAGTACTTTGGGATCTTTTGGCAACGAGGGGGGGCTCCCATCGTTACTCGCGGAAATATCTCTCCCATAATGTTCTTCAATCGCTTTTTTTAATTTTTCCAGACGTATTTGTATATCTGGAATCAGATTACTTTCTTGATAAGGATCAGGATCGCGATTGCGCGCTATCGTATCTTTGAAGCGAGTTTGATATTGTTGGAAGGCACTTTCCATTTGTTGCAGCTGGCGCATCACCAGATCTTTTTCCCGTATTTTTGGTGGCTCCAGTGGAGAATCTTTCAATTCCTCCCGGATCGAGTTTCTTGGTTGTAACGGAAGATTTAACGGATTAATCTCTGCCTTGAATTGATCCAATATGGCCAATTCAGCGACCTTACTATCCGCGGTATTCATTGTCGATACATAGGAAGTCAGGCCCAGAACGGTACCAGCAACGAGTAGACCTACGCTGCCAACTACCAACCCAAGCCCGAGCAACAGCTTACTACGCAAATGCCATTGACGGGCCACTTGACGATCCTCCTTGATCGTTTGGTTCGATTACGATTCTTTTACTTTTCGAATCACTTCTATAATCGATACTTTTTGTAACCTGCTCCATAGGCTAGTTTCTAAAACTAGCCCTCTATGATCGCTTTTCGTTGAGATTCAGATGTTGATCAGCGAATGCTCAACGTTCTCCGTTTTCTAAGCAAGGTATTTTAATATTTTATACAGCTAATTTACTCTAATTTCGATTCAATTAATTATCACTTAATTATCACTATATTCGATTTAACTTTTGATGTTAGTTAGCTCATCATTTGGGGCATTTAAATCAACTATAAAAAAATATACTCGACCGATTCTCTCCCCGCAGAGAAGTATGATAGTGAAGTATGATGGTGAAGAATTCTAGTTTCGTTCCTCTAACCACCATTTTACTATCTTTAATTCAATTTCTTAGAGTTTTATTCCTTTACAAACTCAGAATTCACACTTCATTTCCAATAATAACGGAGATTGTCAAAATTACAATCCGAATTTTTTTTAAGCCGAAACCCATTCATAAATAGGACCATACCATAATCTTTCTTACAATTGGAGAGCAATTTTTTCAGGTTTAAAGAAAATTTTACCATTTTTTTTATCTTTGATTTATCCCAAATTAACATCAAATTTCCAAGCTTAACAGACCAGTGATTTTCCTATTTGTTCTTTTTTCAATTCTGATTTCAAATTTTAATTCCCAAGTCTTTGGAAGGATCTAAATATTGATGGGGAGAATTCAATGAAAGTAGAAAAAACGTTCTCACGTTCTTCACCAAACTAAAGATAGTCTAATTCCATCAAAATCTTTTTGACCCAATCACCTGAAAATCGGAGAAATTCTTCATAAAAATCGCTGATATTCGATATGGTATTCTTTGGTCTCATCTCGATTCCTTTAGCCGAACTTATATTGTTCGAATTCAGAAATCGATTAATATAAACTCTCTAAAAAGACTAATCTTCAATGGGTTAAAAAGATCCAAAAATGGAGAATGATCCATTTTTAAATGATAAACGTATTAAAGGAGTTAGGTTGGATGGAAAATAGACATACCGAAATAAGAGAGGTTATAATCCAAACCTATCAAAAAAATGGGATCAGCACAAAAAATAAGAGTAAGAAAGAAATAAAGAGCGAACAAATAAGCCAAAATAAGAAGTCTGAGAAAAAGACTCAATCCATTAAAGAAGTTTCACCAATCCGATGTGGGATGCTTCATGAGTTACTTTGGATTTGCGGACCATGTGTTATTGAAAGTGAAGAATTGGTAATGGAGGTAGCTCAGAAATTGTGCGAATGTCGAGAAAAATATGGACTTCAATTAATTTTCAAAGCTTCGTTTGATAAAGCCAATAGGAGTTCTATCCATTCTTTTCGAGGGCCTGGGTTAGATAAAGGGCTAAAGATTCTGGAGAAGGTAAAAAAAGAATTTGGCTTATTAGTAACGACTGATGTGCACGAATGTCATCAGGTCAAAGCCATTGCGGAAGTTTGTGAGATCATTCAAATCCCAGCATTTTTGGCAAGACAAACCGATCTTCTGATGGAAGCGGGGAAAACAAAATGCGTAGTAAATGTTAAGAAGGGGCAATTCATGGCTCCCTGGGATATGAAAAATGTCGTGTCAAAATTACGGGAAGTCGGTCAGAAAAGAATAATGTTAACGGAAAGAGGTTCTACATTCGGTTACGGTAATCTGGTCAATGATATGCGCTCAATTCCTTGGATGCAGGACTTTCACTGCCCAGTCATTTTTGATGCGACTCACAGTGTTCAAACCCCCGGAAGCCAAGGAACTTCCACGGGTGGAGATAGGCGTATGGTTCCTTATTTAGCCCGAGCTGCGACCGCTGCGGGATGCGATGGAATTTTCCTTGAAAGTCATCCTAACCCTGATCAAGCTAAAAGCGATGGACCTAATATGCTTCCTTTGTCTCAGCTCGCAACACTCTTTAGACAATGTTCTGAGCTTCGAGAGTTATATAATTCCTGGCAGTCTGCTTCTGAAAAAAATTCTGATAACCTCTCCAATAAGTTATAATCTACATTCAACCTAAGGAAATTTTTACTTCTGAACGATGAATTTGTTATTTGATATCCTGATTTTAAGTAAACTGTGGATTCTAAGTAAACCACGTGACAACAAATTCTGACAAAACCATTATTTATACAGCAAAACTTCTATATGTTCATCTCAAAAAATGTTGGCCTTAATCGACACTCAGATCTTCACTCAATGAACGATAATACTCAGAATCGTTTTCGATTTCAATCGTTCATTTGCTATTCGTATATAAAACACCTGATTTTGTGCTTCGTTCCATTCCTATTATTATCGAGCTGCAACAAACCTAAATCGATAAACAATCCAAAGAATGCGGTGCAAAATTCCCAAAAGCCGATTGAAGAAAGTAATGATCTAACCATTGGCAGCCGAGATACTCTTCCGGTTGCTAAAGAGCTGATCACGCGCATTGAATCCCAACGGACAAATGAAAAATACCCACCTCTCCGTTGGGATGAGGACAAAATAAAGAGATTTCAAGATTTTACCCAAGTCACGGATCAAGAGTTATCTGATGTCCTGAGAGATTCCTTCACTCCCGCAGGGATGGATCCAAATTATTTGGATGAGTGTTTACTTTTAAATGAGATTATCAGCAATCACCGTTGGAAAAGTTTTACTCCAGCTCAACAGGTCGATTTAGCTTTCCAGTGGGTGAATCGAACAATTTTTACCGATCATTTACTTCTTCCCCCTGTTCCGTTGCGATATATTTTGCAACGCGGTTCGGGCAGTGAGTATGAAAGAGCGTGGGTATTTACCCGATTGGTTCAGCAACTAGGGTTCGAAGTATTTTTTATCGGTCCCAAGGAATATAAAAACCAAGTTCCCATGAAGATTATTCCGATTCCAGGGGGGCAACGAAAACTTGATTTTATTCGATTTTGGGGTGTAGGTGTTTTACTCCAAGGGGAAATTCGACTCTACGATCCCTGGTCTAATCGAGCTTTTCCTGGTCCTGGAAATCAAGGAATTGCTACGCTGCATCAAGCGCTGGCGAATCCAGAACTGGTAAAACAGTGGGCAAGTCAAAAACCCCCCTTTTCCGGTTGCGAACCTAATCTCTGGACCGAGGCAGAACTGTTTTTGGTTTACCCTTTACACGGCATGTCCCCCCGTATGAAATATCTCGAAGAAAAACTGAAAAGTAAACAGTTAATTGCTTATTTTGATCCACTTGCTATTTTCGCAAAACTAACTTCACTCTCAGAAAAAAATAAAAAATCACTCTCTGTCTCCTTCTGGAATCCCAAAAATGATCGATACTCCCCTTGCCGTGTTTTGGATACATATCTACCGGTCGAATTGGGAGGATTAGATAAATCAGGAATCAATCCCGTTTCCGGATTAGATGAACGTGTTTACTCAACCTATTCCAAGCAACTCTATCGCCTTGATCTTTTCCCTAATTTACCACTCCAAGAAACAGGACAGGCACAGGAAACTTTAAAAGTTTTGTATTTTCGCATTCTGAAAAATTATCTGGAATTTGACGATGATAGTGTGCGCGAAATGGCTATTCTTGGATTAAATTCCCAAGTTATCCCCAAATTAACCCAAATGAGAGAACAGATCGAGACCCAGCGCGAGCTTCTTTCGAAAAAAATAAACGATGCCGCTATTAAAGAATGGTGCGAATCAGCGGATCGGCTGATTGCGAAACTCTCCAGAGCCAGAAGAGCGAAAATCGAAAGTGAGATCAATTCGCTAACTCAACAGCTCAATGAACTTATCTCCCTAAAAGATGAAAACATCATTTTGCAATATTTCTTGTTTAGTACTGCTTCTCGACGAATCAATGAACTTTCTTATTTGATCGCTCAGTCTCTCCAAGACCAAGCCGAGGATAATCAAGCAAGAATCGATTATTTGAATATGAAAGAGTTACAAACTTCAACAGCAAACAACTGGAAATCGGCCTGGCAATGGTGGAATCGTTTTTTAACTCATTTTCCAGAATTAGCTAAGAACGATTCGGCCCGGCGTGCACATGCCAATGACATGATGCAAAAATGCCAACAATATATTAAGAAAAATTCAGTGAATCGCTAGGCCTCTGCTTTCAACTTAAATTGATCGATCCCTAAAGCAGTTGGTTGGAGCAATCACAAGCTCCAATCGCTGCATTTGTCTAAAGAACCGGTTCAATTAAGCACCATTTGAAACGATTCGCAAAACAATTAAGGCAATAATGTTGCCAGATTCTGATTCACCAATCGTTTCAATAATTTATTGAATTGATCGTAATTTAGTTCTAGGTTCCAACCCAACTCGATTAGTTTCCCTTTGTGTAACATTCTTAAATCTGGCTTCCAATCTGCTAACTCATTTTTGAATGGATCGACGAGAAGAGATTGCTCAGAAAGCTTTTTGGCCAAAGGAATAAGTAGATCATTTACTTCATCGATGGTGGTAATTTTGGGGACGATCATTTTCGCTTGAATATGAATCGACTTAGAAAAGGTCGCGGTTGTTTTTAGGGACCGCTTAGTAAAATTGGCGAGTTGGAAATCGATTACCTGTGATTTTGGGGAAACAATCATTCGAACCGGTGCCCCTTCATCCGTAAAAAAATCCCTATCTGTTCTTAAGATCGCATCTTCATAATAAATTCCAGGGGTATCAATTCTTTCCAAGGAGGATTGAAAAAGCACCTGTGATCGAGTAACAGCAATCATAAGCGGTTTTTCGCTAATTAAATGGAAATAGATCGGTCTTCCTTTGCCGTCAACCGTTTGATAGATTTTTAATTGAGTTAGTAACGATTCTTTTTTGTTCTGTTTATTTAATTGAGCAGGAGCTAGAAATTTTAAGCTTTCCTCTAATTTCCTGGAGCTATCGGTATGGAACCGAAAAAGCACAAACCAATCGTTATCTAAACGATTGCCAGCAGCAAGACCTACCCACTCCAAATCATTGATTGCATCGATGCCATATTTTTGCCGCAAATTCGAGCTGTTTTTGTCTAATAAGAAAGAGGTATCCTCTGATTGAAAAGCTTGATTTCGAAGCGAATCGCAGTGGATAAGACATAGTGCTGAGGCATTACTAGGTAAGTAGTGGAGTAAATCTTTAGCATGGGTATAGGCCGGCTTTTGCCGTGTCGTTTTTGGCGAAGGCATTTCGACTTTTTTAATCGATTTTATCTGCTTCTCTTCCTCAAAATCGACTTTGACCGGTTTTGCCATTTGCACAATAAGATATAATATACTAATGAACAAGGCTACCCCAGCGACCAAACCCCACCAGAGAACATGTTGAGGAATCGTCTCTTGATTACTTGGTTTTTGCGATTCATCGGGCTGGACCGGATCTTTACCCCCCAATTCGGATTTGTTATTTTTTGCAGAAAATTGCTTTAGACTTCGAACCGATGTTTTCCCCTTCAAAGTACTAGCAGAAATATTTGTCAATTTCGAATCCTGAATAAATGAAAACTCATTTTCATCGAATCCATTTTCTTGCTCACTTCCAGGTATGATCGGTTCGATCAAAACTTGCATCGTCTCTGGCATCGGTACAACCAGGTCGCCTACCGCTTGGTAAAACTGCGTCTGTTTTTGAAAAAGTTCCCCATCGGCCAAAAAAATACCGGGTTGAGTCCAAGCCTTTAGGAATTGTGTTAACTCCTCGGCAGATTGAATGCGTTCATCCGGGTTTTTGGCGAGCATTTTCATTACTAATTCGGCAATCGGTCTTGGAGTTTCGCTACGAAAACTTTCTATCATGGGAGCAGGTTCGAATTGATGTTGTAGTAATCTTTCGAAAGCCGTTCCCTGGGTAAACGGAGGTCTACCTGCTAAAAAGTGATAAAAGGTACAACCGAGCGAATAAATATCGGCTCGGGTGTCTACACGATGAGCGTTCCGCGCTTGTTCTGGAGCAATATAGTCGGGGGTTCCTAAGACCGTACCATCTTGAGTCAATTGTTGTTCCCCTTCGGTGTCTCCACCAGTTCCAGCAAAAAATGTGGGAAACGCCAGCCCCATATCTAATATTTTTACTTGAGTTTGAACGGTTTTCTTTTCTAGATCCTCACTAATTCTTTCTAATAATACATTCGATGGTTTAATATCTCGATGAATAATCCCTTTTTCATGGGCATGTTGAAGTCCTTCCGCGATTTGCAAAACTAATTGACAAGCAAAATCGATAGAAATGGGATGATATTTTTTGATATATTGGCTTAAATTAATTCCTTCGATAAACTCCATCACCAGATACGCTTTTTCATCGGTAATGATCGCATCGTAGATCCTAACGATATTTGGGTGATTCAACAGAGCGGAAGTTTGTGCCTCTCGTTGAAATCTTAGTCTCGATTGGGAACTTTTAAGCAAACTAGGGTGAATGATCTTTAAAGCGACTGCTCGTTGTAAGAATCGCTGGTTCGCTTTGAATACTTTCCCCATTCCTCCTTCGCCTAATTTATCGAGAATTGTATACTCATCGTAAACTAGTTCTTTGATCCGACCCGTAAAGGCTTTTCTGGCCTGATATTGCGTTAAATATCCTGCATTTACCATTTGACGTAATAATTTAGAAGCAGTTACTTCTGTTTTTTTTAACGCATTCTCAATCGTGGTAAATTTCTGCGGGGTTATTAAGTGATTATCTCTTAATAATTCAATTAACTCCAGAGAAGTCATCATCTTCACAACGAATCTAGCCTCCTCTAACTGAACTGAATTAAGAGAATCCCTACCGAACTATCAAATAAATCAATGCTTTGAAACAGACAAATAAACATATATTTTTCAACTCTCTGCATAATCTCTAGGAAAATAGCTTAAAACTTAAATGAAGCATGATAATTCAGCTCGGGCTATTAGAGATTAAAAATAAATCACAAAATTTAGCATGATTGATTGGATAATTCCTATTCAATCAGGGTTTAGCAAATCCTTAAGCTTTTAGATTAAATCCTCACCATAAAACCTCAATATATTTGTTGAGAATCTAACTATTATTGACAACCAAAACCCAGTTTAAATTCCTCGTCTTTCGACTATCTTCAAATTATTTTGGCATCCTATTAATATTAGATTACCTCATTTTAAGGAGAGATAGTCTCAAATTCAAAAATAGTTTCGTCATTTGATTATTATTCACCAAAAGATTATCGTTTACCAACTGAATTACCCAATTCTAACACATACCACATATTATACTAATTATTATATAAATATTAGTAAATAAAAGAAAAGATCAAGAAATGACCAAATAGATGGAAATACTCGATGGAAAAATCATCGAAATGTTCCCAGATTCTAAATAGCAAATGAAACAATAGTAATTACTTAGGCTCAGCTTGTCTGATATAGACAGTTAGCCATATCGAATATATCATTCAAACTCGATAATTCGTCATAATGAGTGGTTAAAACCTAACTTGCCCAAAAAAAATCGAATTCAAGTTAGGGAATGAAAGAATGAGAATGAATAGGAAACGTGAACGAGTATTTTTGACCGGGGTTTCGGGATTTTTAGGGAGATATTTATTAGGTGAGCTGCTGTCTCAGAAAATACCTGTTATTGCTCTCATCCGCCCCCTGAAGAATAAAAGTCTAAGGGATAGGGTTAACGAATTAGTTTGTTTTATCGAGAACCGCTGGGGTGCAATCGATCTAAATCTGCTTACCATTGTTGAAGGGGATATTCATCAAAAGAGACTTGGCCTGAAACAATTAAATCTACATTTGCTCAGTCGTCAGTCAGAGAGAGTAATTCACAATGCCGCTGTCGTGAAATTTCAACAGGATGGGAAAGGAGAACCATTTCAAAGCAATGTTGAAGGGACCAGAAATGTTATCAATACCTGTTTAGATCTGGGGTTTACAGAATTTCATTATGTCTCTACTGCTTATGTTTGTGGTCAAGCTTCTGAAAAGTTAATTCCAGAACAATTTCATCAATCGACTTCTCAATTTAGAAATGCATATGAACAAAGCAAATGGCTAGCAGAAAAAGAGGTTTTACAAATTGGCGATATGATAAAAAAAATCTATCGTCCAACCATTATCATCGGGGATAGCAAAACAGGATATACGAATAAGATCGATGGATTTCTTCGTTTTCTAGAACTAGGTGTAAGATTTGCGGCGTGGCAAGACAAAGTCAACTCTGGACACAAAACACTGAATTTGCATCTCCCATGGACCGGAAACGAACCTTTACAATTAGTCCCGGTTGATTGGGTCGCTTCCTGGATTTCCAAACAGATGTATACAAAACCATCTAACTCGGAAATATTTCATCTAAGTGCGAATAACGCAATAACTCTAGGCTCCATTAAACAGATTGCCGAACCGATCTTGAAAGTATATGGAGTTAAACTAGGTGCTGATAAAGTCACCGAAACCGGATTGGAAAAGTATTTTCTCGATCAGCTAAATGAATATCTACCGTATTTAGGACAAGCGTATAACTTTTGTAATTTGAATCGCCAAAGAGAATCGGAAAATCTCTCCCCTTGGGAAATCAAAGAAAGCATGATTGCCCGAATCATTCATTTTGCAAATAACCATTTCTGGAAACAACAAAAATGGGATAATCGCTCTGAATCTGTAGCTAGCGCTGAGCGAAAAAAATCAGAGGGGATTCCCATTTCCGCTAAAAAGATTGATTGGACCAAAGAGTTGATCTATAGTTTAGAGAAAGAGATGCCGACCATCGTTAGTCAATCGAAAATAGCTAAAACATTAGCGATTTCGATCAACATTCTCATCGCCATTTCTGATTATCCTGGTATCGAATATCGATACGAATTCCAAAAGGGACTTTTAGTGAGCAAATATCGTTTAAGTCGATCATCAGAAATCGGCCAATCAGATACGATTCGTTTTGAATTACTTGGGGAAACATTTTTGCAAATTATTCGAAGGGAGTTAAAACCATCGAAAGCTTTTTTTGACAAACAGATTGAAATCTGCGGAGATATCGAAAAGGGTTTGAAGCTCGCAGTGATCTTGGAGAAGATTTTTACGGAATCTTCCCGAATACAGGAGTTTAATCGGGAGTCAAATTATGCAACGGCCTGAAGTATCGACTGAAGTATCGACTGAAGTATCGAACGCCGTGATTTGCGAAACGATTGAAATCGAGACAGGAACAATCTTCGAGGAAAGCCCGATTCACGCGGAATTGCTCTATCCAGAATGCGAGCAGCCCTGCGGGGCGATCTTATTTGCGAATCCGCATCCGTTATTGGGCGGTAATTGCCAGAATAATGTTGTTCAACATATAACCGAATCTTGTGCGAATAATTATATTGTTCTTCGATTTGATTATCGTCAGAGAGCTGATTCTGGAGTTGATTCTTCGGATAACCAAGTTTGGGATGATTCACTATTTTCTTTTGACCAAATCAATGCGGATACCAATCTAGAAAATCTGAGCCAATTTTGGAATCAATCGAAAGATGATCAAGAAGAGAGTTATCGTGAAGATTTACTACGATGTTTTGTTTGGTTAAAAAGTCATATCCCTCCCGATTTACCGATTCATTTGATCGGATACAGCTTTGGTTGTTCGTTGTTACCGATCGTTTTTGAGTCGCATGATGAATCAAATCGAACAGTTGGTTCATTAACCTTGATTGCTCCCACAATTGGGAAACATGATTATTCAAGTTATAAACCGATCCCATCCCCGAAGTTGATCATTGCTCCGCAAGACGATTTTGTCTGTTCTTATCAAGATATACTCACTTGGTCTCAAGGATTGACTGGATCAAACGAAATCATTCAAACTTGCTGGGATGGTCATTTTTTTCGAGGATTCGAAAATAACTTATCTGCAACAGTTCTTGCATATTTGAGAAATTTCTCTTAGGAGGTTGCCCCGTAATGAATGTTCCCAATAACTTAGAAGCTTTACAAGTAAATCGATCCCAAGCGATTGGTAAGCAAATAAACAAAAACACACTGCTGGACGAGCGAACTATTGCAATTCTTCGCTTACATTTCGATCCTATAAATGGCAGTCTATTTTGGCTGAAAAGACAGGAAAAACTCGGCTTCGATGTTAGAGATCGATTGCGGACTTTTGCCGATCTGGATCTTCTCGGCAGAGTAGATAGCCAAGATTTGAGGAACTATTCCGTTTTCGAGTGGTTGCCAAAAATATTCTTTCCGGAACGATCATCCCTTATCCTGGGCGAATCGGCAGGAACCAGTGGCAAACCTCATATTACCCTTTATCGAGAGCGAGAGTTTTATCAAGCCTTTATCATCCCGTTCCTAGAAATTGCACAAAAGTGTGGTTTTCCTCGTCAATCGCCTTGGTTATGGATAGGCCCTTCTGGGCCGCATATTATAGGCAAAGTAGTGCGTGTTCTAGCACGAGAAATGGCTAGCCCAGATCCATTCAGTGTTGATTTCGATCCGAGATGGGTCAAGAAATTGAAACTAGGATCGTATTCTTTTCAGCGCTATCTGGATCATGTGGTTGATCAAGCCCTCACAATCTTGGAACGTGAAAATATAGAAATTCTATTTACGACGCCGCCGATCGTAACGCGATTAACCCAGCGATTATCCAATCGTCAGCTTGGACAGATTCGCGGGATTCATTATGGTGGAATGGTAATTTCCGCTCATCAAATGAATGAATTCAAAGCATGTTTTCCTAATGCGATTCATCTTTCTGGATACGGGAACACTCTTTTTGGCGTCCTTATGGAATCAGAAGATAAACTAAGAACACATATCGATTATACTGTCCCAGATTCCCGTCTGTTATTCCGAGTAGAGAATCGAACGGACGAAAATCGAGGGCAAATCTGTTTTACCCGCTTAGACCAATCGGTATTTTTGAACCAGGTTATGGAACGAGATCACGCAACGATATGGGTTAATGAATCAGCTGATCTTGTTGAAGAAAATCAGATTGGCTGGTATAGCCAAGGGGCTATTTTACGCGACCCTGCTCCGCCTATTCAATTAAAATCGGAGTTAAAGCTAGGACTCTATTGAGCATTCTATGATTGTGTAGAGATCGAGCAAAATTGCTTATTCCCTATCGCCAAAATTGAAAACGCAATGGCTGATATTTTCAGATTAGTTTCATTAAAAAACCTGCAAATAGAGATGCAAACTTTAGATGAACTTTATTTGACAATTCTAATAGCAGATGATAGAACGCTTGCCTTCCCGCTAGGAGTTTTAAGTTCAGGACGTATCTTGAGAAGATTAGATTAGAAAGGAATCCAAAATGAGAAATACAGAATGGGTGATTGCTCATACCCCTGATAGTGACGATGCTTTTTATTATTATGGATTACAATTAGGCAAGCTCGCATTTCCAGGGTTTCTCCCGAGATTCATTACGGATACGATTGCCAATTTGAATCGGCTGGCGACTCTGGGAGTCTATCCGGTTACTGCTATTTCCTCCGTTGCTTATCCACAAATCGCTGATCGCTATACGATTTTGAGTGTGGGTACCAGTGTTGGCAGAGGATATGGTCCAGTTCTCATTGCTCGGCGAGGAATAAAATTGGCGGATATTGGCAGCGGTAAATTGGCTGTTGCGGGCACAGGCACGACAGGCTGGTTTCTTTTGAAACTTTTTTTCCCTAAAGCCAAAGTAATCGAAATGCAATTCGACAAGATTGCCGATGCCATTCTTTCAGGGGAAATCGATGCCGGGGTCATGATCCATGAAGAGTTATTATACTTCCGCCAATTACCTTTGACCTGTATTCTCGATTTAGGGGCTGAATGGTCTCAGCGGTATTCTCTGCCGTTACCTGTGGGCTTAAATGTCGCCAAAAGAAATTTGGGAAAAGCGATTCTTTCTCGATTATCAAGCTATTTAACGAAAAGTTTACAATATAGTTTTGATCATCGCGAGCAAGCTTTGCAATGGGTGTCCCAATACGGTCGTGGGGAAGAAGGTGGAGTTACCACGAAATTTGTCGATATGTTTGCCAATAGTGATTCTCTTTCGATGCCTGCGGATGTTCAAGAAGGATTAAAGCTTTTGATGATTCAATTGGGAGAACGTGGCATTTGCAAAGAGGTTCCCCCTCTAGAAATAGTTTTTCCAGATAAGATTATCAATCCAATAGATTACATGGAACAAAAACTTTGTGCTTAGAATGATAGTATGGCTCTTCTGAATCGAAATACGCGCAAGAGTTTCAAGAGGAAGGGCGAGTACAGAGCCTTATTGCCTTATAAAATTTGTCGATCTTAATGAGTCAAAAGATCTGATTGAACCGTTCAAAATATCTAAGATCGAACCTTCGATCTTATGATGACTATCTTAAATCATCATGCCTCTATTTTGTTTTATTTCCCCTTTTTTAAATTCAAGGAGTTAAATTTTGACTAGCGAAGCGGATCGACTATTACGATTAAAAAAACAATACCTCATTCCTTCCGTATACCACTTTTACCAAAATCCTCCTGCTCTGGTTCGCGGCGCAGATTGCTATGTTTACGATGACCAAGACCGAGAATATCTAGATTGTTTCTCTGGGGTTACGGTTATGAGTGCCGGGCACTCGAACCCGGAAATCACCTCAGCTGCGATTGCTCAAATTAAGCAATTACAGAATACGACAACCATCTATCTTACCGCCCCGATGCTCGAATTAGCAGAGCAATTAGCGGCGATTACTCCGGGCGATTTGAATAAATTTTTCTTTTGCGCCAGTGGTTCCGAAGCGAACGAAGCTGCATTATTAATGGCAACTTCATTTACGCAAAAAAACGAAATAATTTACCTTAAAGAGGGATTGCATGGGCGGACGAAATGGGCTATGTCAGTGACCGGTATTGACATGTGGCGAACCGATGACAATCTGGTCGTCACTACTCATGCTATCCCGGGAACCCAGAGTTTAGATAGTCTGGAGATTCTAGAAAAAAAACTGCGCGAGGGGAAAATTGCCGCAGTCATAGCAGAACCGATTCAGGGGAATGGTGGAATTATTGTTCCGCCGATCGGTTACTGGCAAAACATGCGAGAATTGTGTACTCGATATGGTGCACTTCTAATCGCAGATGAAATTCAAACGGGAATGAATCGAACGGGGACATGGTTTGCAACCGATCATGAAAAAATAATTCCTGATATTATTACAATGGCCAAAGCTCTGGGGAACGGTTTTCCGATAGCAGTTTGTGCAGTTTCAGAAAGAATAGCTAAGGATTATCGAAAACCTGCTGGATGTACCTTCGGGGGAAATCCCATCGCTTGCCGAACTGCTCTCGCCGTTTTGAAATATCATCGAGAGCATCAGTTAGGGGATAGAAGTTGGCAGTCTGGGCAGTGGTTGATCAATGAATTAAGGGGTTTGAAGGATGAGGTTCCCCTCATCAAAGAGGTTCGGGGTCGTGGGCTGATGATCGGGGTTGAACTGAATGATAGTAAAGAGAATTCTGCTGCACAATTAACTGATCAGATTTTAGAAGAAATGAAAGATAGAGGCTTTTTGATCGGAAAGTCTGGTATCCAGAGAAATGTTATAACTTTGATGCCTCCTTTGATTATTCAAGATTATCAATTGCAGAGTTTAGTTTCGACATTAAAAACAGTATTGCAATTAAAAATGCAAAATCTCCATTGAAGCAAAACTTTCTTCGAAGATCTTGTTTATCATCCTAATTAATCGCGCCGATTCTAAAAGATAAGATATCCCAGTCGATTAAGATCTAGGGGGTCTGCAAGAAATGCCCAACATGGGACTGGGCATTCTCAGGAGCGAAAAATGGCAATTAAAAAAAATTATAGTTACTTTGTATTATTGTTAGCGGTGCTACTCGGTTGTAAAGCTATTTCAAAGCATCTAACAAACTGGAAAATGCTTGACGATTCGGCTCTAGAAAATCCACTCCAAGCGATTGGCGGGGATGGGATCATTTTTGCGCCACCTGCAAACGACCATCCTCTGGAACCGGATCAGCTCGCGAAGGAGAAAGAACAACAATTACTTGCCTATTATTCCCCCGTTATTATTCAACAACGTGGCGGAGGCGAAGGGAAAAAACATACCTACCCTCGTGAATTCGATCTAGTTGGAGAAGCAAAGCTAAAAAGAGAAGCGAATGGTAAATTAAAATCGTATGTTACTGGTCATCCAACGGTTTACGGCATTTTCCAGCGTGTACCTATCGGCGGGACTGAAAAAATTCAATTAACTTATACCGCATGGTACCCTGCTCATCCGAAAATGAAAACGATCGACTTAGAGGAAGCCGATATCGATAGTATGGTGTTAAGAGTGACTCTTAATTCGAACTATACACCGATCTTTTATGAAACGATTGCTGCTTGTGGCTGCTTCCATAAAGTATTTGTACCTCACTGGGTAGAAACCCAAGCAGCGCAAGAATATGGTGCCCCCGAAAAAGGGAAAAAATATGTAATTGAAAAAACCATGAAAAGATCGATCGATTGGGAAATTGGAGATCTTGTCGAAGAAGATCCTCTTCACCCTCGCCGGCCCGTTGTTTTTGTGAGTGCCGGCGAACATAAAGTAATCAAATTGGGAAGCCGGTCCAAATTAAAAATCCCTGAAAATACCGATGTAGTCAACTATACACTCAAAGATTACAGTGCTTTATACAGTATTCCGGTTGATGGCGAGAAAGAAGCTGCTGCGTTTTTTGACATGAAAGATGGAGGAAAAGTCCGCGGTGCCGAGAGGAAAGAGCGGTTTTTGATGGGATTAGTTGGCGTTGATAGTGCAGGTCAACCTCGCGCGAATGATCAAATAAAACTTCATTTCGATCAAAGCACCTGGGGAGATCCTAATATTTATCAAACCTATCTTCGTCTCCCCAGTGGGCTATTAAAATAGATCAAAAAAAGATCATCAAAAAAAGATCATCAAAAAAAGATCATCATTGCAAAATAGAGAATGCCCATCCCTCTCTATCAATTTGCAATAAGAGAGTGAATTGAATAATGCACAATCAGATAGTCGCCGTGAAAAATCTTTGCAAAACGGTCAATAATCCCGCAGGTTCTCTAGCTATTTTACAGGATGTCGATTTAGTTATTCAACAAGGGGAGTGGCTTTCCTTACTCGGCCCCTCCGGGTCGGGTAAAAGTACCCTTCTCCATATCATTGCCGGGTTAGAACCTGCGTCATCCGGTTCGGTTCAAATTGCTGGCAAAGAATTGACAAAATTGAACCCCGATGAAAGAACGAGCTGGAGAGGGAAAAAAATCGGGGTGGTCACCCAATCGTTTCATCTCATGGAGCTATTAAGTGCTGCTGAAAATGTCGCCTTGCCCTTAACCATCCTTGGCGAATCTTGGTCAAGAGCTTTAAGAGGTGCCCAGGAGATGCTTCGTTATGTCGGTTTAGGTTCCCGGCTAAATCATTATCCCCCTCAATTATCTGGTGGAGAACAACAGCGTGTTGCCATTGCACGGGCAATTATTCATCAGCCAATGCTCTTAGTTGCGGATGAACCTACTGGAAATCTGGATCGCGGCAATTCTGAAATGGTTATCGAACTTTTTACTAAACTAGTACGAGATTACTCAATCGCTTTGCTTATGGTAACGCACGATGAATCGATCGCTCAGCGATCGGATAGAATTTTAAGAATGCGCGATGGAAAAATTTTACAATCGATTTCGAATAATAATTCGGCGTTCGCCGATCCCAATTCTCTTGCCGCGAATTCGCAGTCTATATCCGCCGATGCAACCAAGTTAAATGATACTTACCTTGGAAATAGATTGGTACTTTCATGATTCCTTGGCGTTATTCCTGGTATGATGCACGCCGTTATTTCAAGCGATGTTTCTTACTTATTAGCGGTATCGCTTTGTGCACCGCTTTTACGCTTACTATTCAACTTAGCCAACAGTTGATCCATCGCGGTTATGAATCGTATCTGAATCTGGGACAAAGTAATCTGCATTTTCGAATCCAACATCAAAACCTAGAGCCTTTCGCGAATCATTCTCTAGATCATTTTAAAGAACTCATCAATAAGAATATTCCCGACTATTCCTTTTCTTTTCACGATTATATCCAGCGAAGTATCGCTTTGAATGATGGTAAATCATCATATCCGCTTCAACTCCTAGGTATCGAAGAAGCGATAGCCAACGATTGGGGTATCATGGATGATCGATTTTCTCTTAAGAAGGGATTATGGCTCGACTCTAAATTTGCAACGACTCATCACTTGCACGAAGGATCATCGATTTTCATCTGGTCGGATGCTGGCTTTTATCCTTTGACTGTTTCTGGATTATACACCTCTGCAAAAAGGCTACAGCAATCAACGATGCTTTTTCCTCCAGCTCTGATCCCATTAAATCAACTGCAAGGTCTGTTTCATTTAAATAACCGGATCGATTTTCTGCAAATTGATTTCTCTTCGCATGAAGGAACGATTTCTCTTTCCGATAAACAGAAAGAGAGGTGTGCAAAATCGGTAGCCGAATTATTACCTGACAATTATATAATAGATACGGGATCCTCGCAAAATTCTATCTCCGAATCCTTTCTAAAAATGATCGATCTAGGTTTCTTTTCCCTTGGAGTTATAGCTCTAATCGCAATTTTCTTTCTCATTACGCAAATTTTTTGGTTGAACTGGCAACAGAGAAAAAAAGATTTTGCTATTTTACAGTTGATTGGATTTACTCGTGGGCAGATTCGAAATACCCTCTTACGAGAAGCAATCATTTTAGGTCTATGCGGCTCTCTTTTAGGGATTATCTTGACGATTTTATGTTTCCCAGTGTCGATCCAACTCTTCGAAGAATTATTTCAATGTTCATTTACTAGCCGAATTCCTTTCGATCGATCTACTTATCTATTATTTCTCGTAGCTGTTATCAGTGGACCACTGTTAGGCTGGTCCGCTAGCTACCGATTTACTAGAAAAATAGCTCATTTTGAAATATTACCAACAATGGTTGAAAGTGATTCTTCGACATTTGATCATGTGCCTTTGAAAAAGAGTTTATCGTATTCCTTCCTAAAAACTCCATTGGTTCTATTCATTATTTTCACTGCTGCCGATGTTATAATAGAAATGGGAATCTACCTATCCTATATCCCCAAAAATTCAAATACGATGTTGATTAAATCGATGATCTATCTCTTGCAATCGATGCTATTTCTACCTACTATTTTACCAAGAATCTGGAAAGGGATAGCTAGAATTGGCAGTATGATTTTTCCTAGTCGTTTTTATTTGATTTATCAACAATTTAGCAATGATAGCAATCAATTCATCAGTAGTTCCAGAATAATATTTTTATCCTCATTGCTGCTAGTTACTTTTGCTCATTGGCTCTTTAATTCCTTGGCGGATGTTAAAACGTGGCATCATCATGCGATCGTTGCGGATTATTTAGTGCGTTCTGCTAAACCAGATTCGACCCTTCTGATGAGTTCGGCTCTTCCTGAGTCACTGCAAGACCGATTAAGTTTAATCCCAGGAGTTGAAAAGATCGAAAAGATCACTTTTATGCCGATGTCTATTGATCATACCGGCATTCTGGTGTTGGCAAGAACGTTCCTTGACAAGGAGAATATCCCGCTTGATTTACGCAATGGACAACCCCAAGAAGTTCGTCAAAAACTTTTGGAAGGAGAAATCGCCATCGCCAGTCCACTGGCTAAACATCTAAACAAAACTATTGGAGATTACATAGAATTAAATAGCAATGCTCTAACTCGAAAAAAGCTGGAAAAATCTCCGGTACAATCATCCAAGCGACAATTTCGCATCGCTGCTATTGTAAATGAATATGCCGGAGGAGGAAATTCGATTTACATGAACTGGGAACAGAGCAAAAAATATCTATCGATTCCGGGTGTTCATGCTTTCCTTATTCAAGTTATCAAACCATCAGAATCACCAACTTATTCGCAACGGAATGAGAATCAATTCCAACAATCGAAATTAGAAGACTTTTGTAACAAGAATTATCTTACTTTAGAAACCTGCACTGAATTACGATCGCAAATCGAACATTTGACCGATCAAATCGAAATGATTTTTTGGTGGTTAGGAATTATTCAATTTTTATTTACGGGCTTTATCCTCTTTAATACCTATGCAGCTCAATTACCATCGCAACAGAACAATTGGACTGCTCTGCATCTATGTGGGATGCGTAAATCGGGAATCCGCTCGATGATCTGGGGACAAACTGCTATTGTAGCATTATCCACATCGGTTATTGGATCGATCACAGGGGCATTGATCGCAAAATATTTACAAACGTGGGTGGATCAACAATTTGGTTATCAATTAAAATATCAAGTTTACCCTTCCATTATTTTAATCGGAGTTCTTTTAGGTTTATTAACCCCTTTGATCTCTATCTTGATCCTATTTAGAAACCGATTCGACAATATGTTACGCACCCGATAAACGAATGGAATGATTAGGAAATTGAATCTTTCATTTCCTACTAAGTGAACAATATATTACTAATTTCATTACGAGTAAAACACACCGAGAAAATCGAAGGGAACACCAGCAAGATGACAAATAGCATCAATTGAAAGTTAGCGGAAATTGAAACGGGCAGAATCAGTTTTATCTCTTGAATTTAAAGTGAGTAAGATTTGTCTTTAATGATGCAACCGTATTTATAGATACCGACATTTGCAAATAACTGTTGTACCCAAGTGAATCGGTTTACATGATTACTATTTAGAGAGAAATCGATTCTAGCAGAGAGTGGTTGAAATTGGAAGCAGGGGTGCTTCACACCCCCCTTGCCTAAAAAATGCCATTTAACTTGGTAGTCGGATTATCGATTAGCGATCAAATTTAGCTGTTTGTTTGAGCAGTTATAGTATTTTTCAATTCTGTTCGGTTACTTCTGATTTTCCCTTCGCATTTCTCCCATACGATTTTTCGTTTTAGAGTAATGCCAACTTGAAACACTTAACTAAAAATTGATAATCCGATCACCAAAGACCTTATTTATTAGACTACTCAACTACTAATGTAAGAGCTGATCGTTCCTAAGGGTAATTAGAAATTTTGTTATCAGGATTGATTGAATTCAAATCAGATACAAAACAGTCTAATTACCCAAAGAGCTGAAATTTACTTGACGGTCCAGAGATGTAAAGTGTAATTATCTCCATCGGCCCCTTTAACAGTGACGGTTTTTTCTGGCTTCCAATCGCCTAGTAAAAAGCGGTGAGAGACGATACGAGCACCCGGTTTGAGTAGCTTTCGTAAGAGTGGTTCTATTCGAGCACCTAGATCATCACCGATATAGAGCATTACAACCGTTGCTTCGCTCAAATCTTTCATATCCTTTTCGTTTAAGATATCCCCTTCGCGAATAATTACCTTATTTTCGATTTCAGCCTCTTTTACTGCTGCTTTTGCCTTGATCACCATTTTTTTATCGATGTCGACGCCAATCCCTTTTTTCGCTTTAAATTTAAGGATAGGACGAATAAGCATAACTGCATCTCCGCAAGCAGGATCATAAATAACATCTTTTTCTGAAATTTTTGCCATTCTCGACATTTCATCGACAATATCTTCTGGAGTCGGAACCCAGCGAACTACGATTTTATCGTTCTTCTTGTCTTCTTTGCGAAGATCGACTTCGATTTTATCCCCTGCTTTGAATTTTACCTCACGTGTGCGAGTGATCTTTGTATAATTATTTGGTTCGATCAACGCTTCCACTTTATAAATATAGTTTTTCTTTGGATCTAACGGCGGTGTCATAAAAACGCGCTTAGACCCTCTCTGAGTTGTTTCTTTTCCTTCGATTGTTAATTTCACTCTAGCATCATCTGGAACTAGAACGGTTATTTCTGCAGATGATTTTGTAACAGGATTATCATCAACACTTCTAAATTCCGATGAGAATGAGTTGATGGGGGTTTCCAGTGCATGGATATATTTACTCTGCTTCGTAGAAATAAAGCCGAGTATGATTAGGAGTAGTATTAAAATGCTCCTCTTTTTCATAGAATATTTTCCTTTGTTTTTAAGTTTAATCGAAAGTTCTCTTTGATTTTCATTCATCATTTTAGTTGTTCGAAGGGGAATTACAAGAGATTATTAGAGAGGAAAGCCCATAAATATCTGTTATTGAAAATAAGCAAATGATTATCTAATCCGATTGATTTCTCAAATAGCTTTCTTAAAATTATTTTATCGACCCATATTAAGATCTGAAAAAAAAATCGTCCGTGCGAGTATACATAGTAAAGATTCAAATCATGTTGAAAGGTCGTAAGATTTTTTCTGAGAGGCTCAAGCATGGATGATAAAAAAAGGCATTTTGCCTTGAGCAAAATGCCTTGAGGATTTCAAACTATTTTTTAGTCTTTTCTAATTTATCTTTGATATCCATTTTTTCTTTAATCGTCCATAGATGGAGTTCGTATTCATCACCATCTTCTCCTTTAACGGTGAGCGATTGGTCGGGTTTCCAATCTCCCATTGTAAATCGATGGGAAACAATTCTTGAACCCGGTTTAAGACTTTTCAACAACATCGGTCGAAGCCGGATATTCATTTCATCACCAAGATAAAGCAAAACAACGTTGGCATCGGAAATATCTTTTACTTCCAGAATATTACCTTTTCGAAGTTCGATGCGATTGGTTACCCCTGCTTCCTTAGCTGCTTGAGTCGCTTCCGTAATTCGCTTGGGATCAATATCAACACCGACCCCTTTTTTCGCGCGAAATTCTTTGAGAGCTGTTATCAACATGATCCCATCGCCACAGCCAAGATCATAGACAATATCGTTTTCTTTAATTTTAGCCATTTCTCCCATTTTTTTGGCGATATCAGGAGGGGTTGGCACCCAGCGAATCCGAACATCATCTTTAATTTTTTCATCTTTTTTGCGAATATCAACAACAACCGTTTCACCTGCTTTGAATTTTATCTCTCGATTGCGAAATATTTTGGTATAATTGTTCGGTTCGATAATCGATTCAATTTTATAGGAGTAAGTTTTAGTAGGATCCAGCTCAGGGGTTTTAAAGATCCGCTCATCCCCCATCTGTTTCGTGGTTTTACCCTCAATTTTAATCTCAACGCGAGCATCCTCTGGTACGAGGATCTTGATAATCGCGGGTTTAAAACCGGTTTTCGATGAATCTTTACTAGAAGGTTCATCATAATTGGTTGCTAATGCTACAGAATTCTTAGTCTGAAGAGAAATGGCGAGGATTGAAAGCATCAGGCCAAATGCTATTAGTGCTTTCACACGAAAGAATCGCAATTGCCATTTTTTATTTGTCCCAATATCGCTTGTCCCAAATTGGTGCATGATATTTAACTCCTTGTGTTATGGGCCAAAAGAAATATTTTTATCACATTTACGAACTAAACGAACAAATGGCAATCGATCTTTTGATTATTTCATTCGGAATTAAGTGGAAAATTCGCTGTAATTCAAAAATTTAAAGACCACTTTAAAAATACAACCGTTCTCTCCTAGAATTTTAATAATCCGGACTCTTCAATACCGTAATAGAACTACATCAAGAATTCCATTGACTTTATTCGATCGCGCCTATTCAGTTTGCTATCGAATAAGTGGATTTCAAAAAAAGCAACCATTTACCATAGGATGGCGATTCGAGGCTGGCGCCGACCGGTCATTTTATTCCAGGATGGTTCTAAGAGAATGACCAAAAAAATGATGAAATGAAACAGAATAACTGCATGGAAGAAGAAAGTGGTTCCGAACTGATAACCGACGATTTTTTGAGATATTTCTCGTTGAATTTTCTCTAACTCGAGCTGCTGCTTCGTTGCATCTATTTTTCCTTGAAATTCTTTATTGACTATCTTTATGGTTGCATCTTCCAGACTAAATCCAGAGAAGTATTTTAGATTAAGAATCACAAACATGCTACCGGTTATTATTACTAAAATCAAATGCCGTTTTTCCCAAATCGGCTCGAGCGAATGCGGAATCGGAAAATTATTTTTACTGATAATAAGATTAGCCCAGATTAAAAACATACTTACCAATAGAAGAATAACATAAAGTAATAACCAGAAACTGCTATGAGTCTCCAGTTCAAGAGATTCTTTCAAATTGAAAACGGAATCCGAAACAGAATCGGAATAAAAAGTTCCAAACAGGATCTGATAAAGATTTTGCGAATAAGCAGTTTTGCTTCCAGGGAACAACCCTGCCCATGAAAAAAAACCTAATACAAAAATAATCAGAATTCCGCAGTGAGGGAACCATGCAAGATATTTCAACGGGATAGAGAAAGTAAAAAGTCTTGAATACCCATATAATATATCTAGATTTGGCGACTGTTTCTTAGAGCTTCCCGTATCTGAACTCGAATCAACAAACGTTTTAGATTGTTTATCTCGTGGATTATCACCTTGATTAGGATGATCTCGAAACTTACTTCGGCCTGAAGAATTCTCTTTCTCTCCAACTCGAGTGTCCGTATCTCTCTTCGATCGCTCGATTGGGATCGGAGTTAACTCTTCGGAAGTGGAAACAAAACTCTTAGGCTCTGCATGGCTCTTCATCTCCGTGAAAACCAAACCTGCCTCAACCGGTTGATCTTTTGGGGAGTTGTTGACCCAGGCATCTCCAGAAGAAATCGGGATGATTGGGTCTGCGATAAAAGTAGTTGGAGACAATAACAATTCAGGAGCGGTGAACGGTTTGCCACAAAATTCGCAAATCGCTTCAGAACCACTTTTATTATTGGCTATCTCAATCCATTTTTGGCAATTCGGACATTGAATTCGCATTACTTCTCCCGAATTCGATCCTTCTATTTTTTCTTCAAACTTATGGAAATCATTCGCTTCTTCAATCTTATCGCCAGCTTTTGCTGTAGAATCATTCCTCTATTCATAGTTATTGTATTCGTATTTGGAAAAGTTTCCAATTTTAATGAAGTTGATCATCAGTAAGATAAAGAAAACCTAGAAATCCAAATTTTAGGGCAATAATTGACGTTTTGTAATTTGAAATGCCTCAGGGAGAAATTGAATAATATCGCTCGCAATCATCGATATTTCTCCTAACTTCTCGCTGGCTAAGTCCCCTGCTAAGCCATGGATAAAAGTTGCGAAACAGCTCGCAAGAAATGGCGGAAGCCCCTGGGCGAGCAAGCTCGCTAGTACCCCGGTAAGGCAATCTCCGCTACCCCCAGTTGCCATACCTGGGTTCCCGGTTTGATTCCGGTAAAGCTCTTCGCCATTGGTGACAAGAGTTTGGTCCCCTTTCAATACTAAAATCCCGCCTCGATTCTGAGCAAAATCGATACTGATCGTTTCTCGGTTCTCTTGGATTTCTTTAATATGAAGAGAAGTTAAGCGAGCGAATTCCCCAGGATGAGGGGTTAGAATAGTCGATTGAGTTCGATGAAGCAAGCGATCATATGGCAATTGGGATAGGGCATTAAGCCCATCGGCATCAAGCACAATAGGTAAATGAATTTCTGCTAATAGACGATCCAGAATTTCAACGTGATTAGAATTATATCCCCAACCAGGACCAATAGCAACAACATCTGCTGATCGGCTCTTTTCAACTATTTTTGAAATGATAGCATCATGGCAATTGGGAGATTGACTATCCTCCAAAGGGATTGTGGTGTAACATGGATTACCAATCGCTACCGTGCTGGATATCTCTTTTGGGATTGCGAGCTGAACCAGTCCAGCCCCAGA
>JAKBAI010000043.1:9302-26532 GCA_021809185.1 Planctomycetota bacterium | reverse complement strand
TCTAGATATCGACTCATCTCGGTTTTAATACTCGTAGCAATAATCCTTGGCTAATTAGCCTATATTCTCGATCAAGGAGAATATCTCAAATCAACAGAACAAAGGCATTTTTTTGGGTGGGTGCTTTTACTCGGATTACCGTTTTTCTATTTGCTGACTTTCGTAGGAATAGCAGAAGAAACAGAAATCGAAATAGGGATGATCTGCGCTTGGTTGAGTTTTGGTATCTATTTAACAGGGTTGACATCGCGATTTTCGGGGGCGACATTTGCTGTGCCAGTTGTTCTATATGTCTATTATGCAACTCGATTACTCAATCCGCTCCGAATTTTTCGCCATGTCTTCCGCGGCTATAGCTATTTAAGGCTAAAACAATTCGAGCCAGCTTTTACTTCCGCGCATCGAGCACTTCAGCTTAATGCCAAAAGCCAATCGGCTATAAAATTGATGGAAGAAATCCACCAAGCACTGGATCCAGAGATTTTTGACGAACAGCCTAATCTCTTTCCCTATCTGGATAAACAGCTTTGCATTCGGCGGATATCTAATCTATTGATTAACACCCGGCCACCGAACGATCACGAAATAAAGATGGCAGGTCAGCTATTGGAGCTTATTGCCCGTTGTGGGGAACCGTATCGCCCCTCTTGGTTATATTACCAAGCCGTTTTGCACTTGCACCAAGGGGATGTAAGCGCGGCACAGAATTATCTGCAAATATTATTAGATCCCCAAGAATGGAAAAACACCGAATCAGAAAAGAATCGTAACCAGGTGCTCTATTTCGCTTGGCAATTAGTTTTGTTTGGACACCCAGAACTAAGAGAACGTTTGGGCCGTTCGCAATTAAGTCTCCCGGATCGGCGGATCGATGCGATCCAAGCAGTTGAAAGACATCGCGCCAATGAAATAACCAATGAAGTAACCAATGAAGTAACCACTGGAGCAACTAATGCAGGGGATGATTCGCCGTCGACACCCCTCAAACAGATCCTCTATGCAGAACTTAGCGAAAACGAATATCTATCAGCAGCAAAACCCCTCCCCTTGAATCATTCGACTATGGCTACGTGGAACAACTCGGAACAGCTTTATTACCAACAGAATTATGGTTGCGCGGTGCGGAATATCTGCGAATGGTCGCCCACGGATTTCCTCAGCAAGCTATCCCGATCTACAACCGCTTGGCAGAATGTTGTCAAGAACATAACCAACAAAAAGATCTGCAACACTACCGTGAACTGATCCGCGAAGTAGGTCTAAACCTTGGAGCCAAAAATCTCAGCAAAGAGATTCAAAATCAATTTTACCAGGCAGTGTATCACCTTGGGGAAAAAGCTGCCCAAGAACAAAATTGGGATGAAGCAATAAATAATTATAGTATCTATACTCATTACGATGGTAGCGGTAAAGAGACGCTTCGCAAGCTGTCCCAAATGTACGAAAACACCAAAAATGTGCTTGAAGCATTACGGATCAATGAAAAAGCATTGACTTACATGGGGGCGTATAAAGATGAAGACTTACAAAATCGCAAAGATCGATACTATTATTCGCTAACCGTGGAACAGCTCCAAGCTGCGAAAGAAGAAGTAGCTCCGTATTTTGATGGTAAATACTGTTTTGAGAAAGCAAAAAAACTTCTGGATTCACAAACAAACGATCCCGAAGTACTGAATTGGGCAGAACATCTGTTGAGGTTGCTGCTAGTATTGCAACCGCAAAATCTCCAAGGCTTAGTTTTGCTGGCAAGATCGCTCTATCGCCGTGGTGAAAAACAGGAGGCCTTGAGATACTTTGAAGATGTCCGCGAGCTGAAACCTTCCGGAAACGATGAATCCGAAAGCTGGTATTATGCCATTAAACAACTTGGGCTTATGTATATCGATGAATTCCAGCGTGCCGATCTCGCGGTAAGTTGTTTTCATGAATACGAAAATTATTTACGCAGCGGGGGCGATACGCAATACCATCTGGGCCGCTGTTATGAGATCCTGGGCGACCGCAATAAAGCAATTAGACATTATCGCGAAGTAACTCACTTCGAGCAACACCCTCTACGCTACGATGCCGAAGCAGCAATCGAACGGCTCCTGCGCCCCGCCAACGAAACCGCTCTATAAAGACAAGACGATTTGGAGGTACCTACGGCCCCGTGATCGTCTTCTTGATCGCCCACTCGATCACCTTGCACCCGATAAGTTCCCACTCATCTAACGTCCCACGCCCCTTTGATCAAATACCAGGAATCGAAATATTATAATTTCCACTTATCACCAAAGAGAAATCGCTACCAAGACTTTCTCTGCTTGGTTACGAGCGGTGAAGAGTTAAAATCTGCAAGTCGAATCCTCAAATAAATTTTTCTTTATCTTCTATTTCAGAATGTTATTCAATTCCAATTTCTGAATCATTCTGGTTTATTCTTTGCAGGTAAGAATAATCAAGACGCCTGTAAGATGAAACAGAATCCCAAAATCGAATTCTCAGGTATCTTTCATATTTCTTTCATTTTTATCCTTATGCGTAATACTTCGAAAGTATCAATTTTACATATGAATCGAGTAAATTATCTAACTATTTTTAAATTCCGATTCGAAATTTTGTATGATAATTGTTAAACTAGAGAAAATAGATGCTTTATGCAAAAATAATCGAAAACTTAGATTAGTCTAATGAATTGAATTATGAGTTTGAAGAATAATCTCTCCACAACCTACAATATTTGAAAGAAACTATTGATGGTTTTACTAGTTGGTTGCGATAAATAGGTACCTTTTTTATTGATCACTCGTTATCACTCCTTGTGGGAAAACACTATGAAAAGACAGATGAAATTAATGGGGAGAACAGCTTGTTCGCTGTTATTATTGGTAGGAATATTTCTGGGATCAACTGCCCCAGGTCGCGGGGTTGCCGCGGATGACAAAACCAAAATCCCCTTGCAAAAAATCTCCGAGATTGAAAAACAGATCGAAGAGTTGAAAAAACAACTGGAAAAGCTTAAAGAGCAAGAAAAATTACCCAAACCAAAGAACGACAGCTCGAAATTGGGTTTGCCAGAAGAATGGGCAAAACAGATGACTTGGCGTTGTATAGGCCCTGCGAACATGGCTGGCCGAATAACAGCTTTGGCCGTTGTTGAAAATGATCCCGTGACGTTTTGGGTAGCAACAGCATCCGGTGGTTTGCTTAAAACAACGAACGGGGGAATGACTTTTGAACACCAGTTCGACCACGAATCAGTTGTTTCGATTGGAGCGATAGCGGTTGCCCCTAGTAACCCTCAGATCCTCTGGGTTGGAACAGGGGAAGGAAATCCACGTAATTCCGTATCCTATGGCAATGGGGTATATCGCTCGGATGATGGGGGCAAAACCTGGAAAAACATGGGTTTACCGGAAACGTATCAAATTGGGGATATCGTCATCCATCCGACGAATCCGGATATTGTCTATGTTGGTGCACTGGGCCGGCTATGGGGACCGAACAATGCGCGTGGATTATACAAAACCAGTAACGGCGGTAAAACCTGGGACAAAATCTGGTATGTCAATGATACAACCGGAGTGATCGATATTGTCATGAATCCCAAACAACCCGATACACTGATTATCGCCGCTTGGGAACGGGAACGAGATGGTTTTGATAGTTTTTATGGAGATGCTAAAGCGCCAGAAGGAAGTGATCGCTATGCCCCTGCCAAGCTGTTTGGTGCTGCGGCAGGATTGTATCGCACTACCGATGGTGGCAAAACGTTCACCAAGCTGAGTAAAGGGCTGCCCACAGTCAAAATGGGGCGGATCGGTTTAGATTTTTCACGTAAAGATCCAAAAACATTTTTCGCCATTATTGATACCGAAGATGCTGGCAAAGGCACTCCCCCCCCTACCGTCTATCTGGGTATAACTGGAGAAGATTCTCCTGCTGGAGGAGCTAAAATTAAAACCGTCACCAAAGGGGGTCCGATGGAAAAAGCCAAACTCCAAGCCGAGGATCGAATTGTCCATTTTGCAGATAAAGAGGTTAAAAAGTATAGTGATTTATTGAATCTATTACAGGGGAAAAAAGCGGGGGAAACGGTATCGCTGAAAGTGATTCGCGGTAAAGATAAACTCGATTTCAAGATTCAATTAGAATCACGTCCAACTCCGAAAGGACGCAAAGAGCGCCCATCGTTGGGGGTGAATGTCGAAGAAGCGGAGGGGGGATTAAAGATCTCTGAAGTAACTGCTGGAAGTTCTGGAGAAAAAGCAGGGTTGAAAGTAGGGGATTTGCTCACCAAAGCGGATGGGAATAAACTCGACAATCGCCGAGTATTGTTCAAAACCCTGGTTGCCAAACAGATCGGGAACCAAGTAAAATTAGAGTTTCAGCGCGGCAAAGAGACCAAAACCGTTGACGTTACCTTGGAAGTTCCTACAGCGGGAACTCCTGGTCGGCCATATAGTTCAGGCATGTTAGGAGGGCAGAACGAAAATGTGCAAGATCAGCAGGGACCAAACGGCTTTCAGACTGGTGGTGTTTACAAAACCGTCGATGGTGGAGAAACCTGGACTCGTTTAAACAGTATCAATCCACGCCCGTTTTATTTTTCTAATCTCCGTGTCGATCCAAACGATGAAAATCGAATCTGGGTTTTAGGGGTCCGTTTGGAAGTATCGACCGATGGGGGTAAAACATTTTCGCAAGAATTACCCGATAAAGAGAGCGGTAAAAAAGATGCGAAATACGCCGTTGCTCAAGGGGTTCATGATGACATGCACTGCATGTGGATCGATCCCAGAGATGGCCGTCATATAATTATGGGTAGTGATGGCGGCATTTATCAGACCCAGAACCTTGGTAAGCAATGGGATCACTTGAATTATCTAGCCTTGGGCCAATTTTATCATGTTGCGGTTGATACACAAACACCTTATCATGTTTACGGCGGTTTACAAGATAATGGCAGTTGGGGTGGACCATCGCTCAGTTTTGGTGGCCGCGGACCAACGAATGATGAATGGCGCTTTGTGAATGGTGGTGACGGTTTTGTCTGCCAGGTCGATCCAACCAATCCCGATATTGTTTATGCTGAAAGCCAGGATGGGATGATGATGAGACGCAATCTAAAAACAGGGGCATCGCAGATGATTCGGCCAAGAATTGTTGCTGGTGCTTCTCCGTATCGTTTCAACTGGAACACCCCGTTCATCTTATCGCATCACAATCCGCGAATTTTTTACAGTGCAGGTAATTATGTTTTCCGCTCGATCAGCAGAGGAACGGACCAGAAAATCATCTCTCCAGAAATAACACTCAGCAAACGGGGTAGTGCCACCGCTCTTTCGGAGTCTCCTAAAAATCCAGATATTCTCTGGGTTGGTAGCGATGACGGTGCTGTTTATGTAACCAGAGATGGAGGGAAAAATTGGACGAATGTAACCCCGAATTTCCAAAAAGTCGGTCTACCTGGTCCGCGCTGGGTCGCTTCGATTGAAGCCTCACGTTTCGAAGAAAAACGGGCCTATATCGCCTTTGATGCCCATCGATCGAATGATGATAATCCTTATCTATTTGTTACTGAAGATTTGGGAGCAACCTGGAAACTCTTACGCGGCAATTTACCACTGGGTAGTTCGCGCGTTCTCCGTGAAGACCGAGTCAATCCTAATCTCCTTTATCTCGGGACCGAATTCGCTGTTTATGTCTCTTTGGATCGCGGCGAGAACTGGAGCAAACTCAATGGCACTACCTTACCCACCGTTGCGATTCATGAATTTGCTCAACCGATAACAGCCAATGAAATCGTGGTCGCAACCCATGGTCGAAGTTTATGGGTTCTGGATGTGACTACATTGCGACAAATCAATAAAGAGATTATCGAAGGCAAACCGACTCTCTTTACTCCGGGTAATGTGACTCGTTGGCAAATGGAAATCGGCAAAGGGGCATGGTTCCAGACCGGTACACGTAAATTTGTTGGGGACAATCCACCCCGTGCTGCCCTCATTGCTTATACCCTAAAAACTAAACCAGACAAAATTTCCCTGAAGATTACCGATGTTGCTGGTAATTCGGTTGCCACCCTTGCTGCTCCAGATAGCCCCGGATTCCATCAGCTCGAGTGGAATCTTCGTCGAGTTAGTTTGGCCCCCACGCCAAAACGAGGAAAAGGCAAAAAGAGTAATGAACCTAATGCGATGGCTCAGTTTTTCCCAGGGACCGAAGTTCCTCCAGGACAATACCGAGTCACTTTGACTATCGATGGTAAGGAATTTCATCAATCATTGACTGTCTTGGCCGACCCAAGAAACCCTTCTTTGGGTGAAATTGTCGATGAAATGGGGGAACTTCGTGAGCTGCAAAAACAACTCAAACCAAAACCTCATATCGATGAAGATAATTAAATCTTTGCATAACCAATTCGTTTGATATGAGAATTGACTATTGAGAGAATCTAGACCATCAGGACTTTATCCTGGTGGTCGTTTTATTTTAATAATCGCTAATCGTATCAGATTTGCACCTCCAAATATTGTCCGAAAATCTCTCTTACTTCTCCTCGTAAATTGTACTAATTTGCACATTGAGTCTATCTGACCTGTGGTAACAGGTTCGATCGATCAGATCATTTTCAAACTAATTTAACCGATTTTTGCGCGAAATCGACTTGGAATACAACTAGATTGGATTACTCCTAGTAAAATCTTCGCACGAATCTCGCGAAATGAAGCCTTGATATCTGTAATAAGCAGACTTTTCTTAAAAAAGATTAAGGATAATCCGTTATTTCATTAATAGATATATTTTCGATTGTCAGTAATGAATTATTTTTCCAAAGATAGAGGAAAAACCACACTTGCAAAACCGGATCAAATTTGAGAGAATGAATTATTCATAAGAATAGTTATGAACATTCTTACCGAAAATGTTGATCGATATTTTGTGATTAGGTGTTTCAAATTCGATTAAACTCACTAGGTAATATCTGCTTAATATCTGGCTAATATCGAAAATAAGGAGAGAAATAAAAATGTCAAAAAAAAAGAGTGAAGAGTCTAACAAAGCTGCTAAGAGCGGGGATCAGAACGCGAGTGAAAAACCGAAAAAATCTCGACCTGCACCTGCAACTCCAGGCACCACGAGTACCATTGAAGAATCTTGGAAGAGAATCAACAAATGGCTCAAGAAAAATGCACCAGACTGGGATGCGTTGAACAAAAAGGCTAGTAAGAAAGCGATAAAAGAGGCCGAAGCTCTGCTCGGTATGCCACTTCCCGAAGAGTTAAATCAATCGTATTCTTACCATGATGGAGGTAACCAGATTTTTCCTACGCCCGATCCCCTCGATATCGGCTTTTATCTGATGCCGCTTGATGAAGTTGGGAATGACTGGACAATTCAAAAAGAGTTACTCGATATTGGTGAATTTGCTGGCGAACATCCCGAATCAGCAAAAGGAATTCGCAAAGCTTGGTGGAACGTCGGTTGGATCCCATTTGCTAGTAATGGCGGCGGCGATTATTTTTGTATCGATATGTCTCCTACTTCCGCTGGGACTATAGGGCAAGTAATCTCTCACAATCACGAAACAGGTGAACATCTCCTGCTCGCACCCTCTTTGCGACAGTTTCTGCATCAGCTCGCATCTAATTTAGAAGAAGGGATGATTTCCTATGATGAAGACGAGGAATCTCTTGTTTATATTAGACCTCTTTATTGAGTAGATAAAAACATTTATGAAGTTTTTCTAAGGGAAAAATGTTCTGAAAATACCTAGTGAAAGGCAATTAATCCCATCCAAATTTGTACCAATTCACTTTAAGGGGATTAATTCAAAGGGACCAACAAGAAAACCAGTATACAACCGATATTCACTTCCTTGATAGAGAAGCAGAAAACGGTACAACAGGGGTAGGGGTAGAAACCCTGCCCCTGTTTATATTTAGAAGATTTTGTTTGTGCTTTGAGCAGATAAGTATAAACAGTCAAAATTGAATCGAAGAATTGGGCGATTCGATCACTCGATATTCTGACGATTACTTTAAACGAATCTGATAAGGCATCATCAACCACGCACGTTCTTTTTGCATGCGCATCATGAGATCGATTTGTTGCAAATGCGATTTCAAACCAGGAAACTCCTCTGCTATTTCTGCAATCAAGAAATGCTTTTTAGAGGACAAATTTGAATGTAACCCCGACTTTCCTTCAAGGAAACGATCTAAAATACTGGGCAGCTTGGGTAAAATCAATAATTCTGGCTCTTCTTCCAATTTCGCTTGTTTTTTAGCTTCTAGAATCGCATCTTGAAGAGTACCATTACTATCGACCAAACCTCGTTCAAGCAACTGGCGACCGGTCCAGATTCTTCCCCCTGCAAGCGGCAGTAATTTATCTTTGGTAATCGCTTTCCCAGCAGCTTGGCGATTGGCAACCGTTTTGTCTAAAAATTGGTCATAAACATCTTGCATCACTTCGGTTACCGCTTTCTTTTCCCCCGTACTGAACATCGTCCTACTTGAACTGACTCCGGCATTAGCCCCACGATTCAGGTTTTCTGTTTTAATACCGATCCAATTGTAAGTATCCCCGAAAACAATTTTACCATAAACGACGCCGATAGAACCGGTAAGACTTCCCGGTTCGGCATAGACTTTCGAACAACCCATGCTGATATAATAGCCACCACTGGCAGCAATATTCCCCATACTGGCAATCGTCGGTTTTTTGGAACGTTTCAATTCGTTCCAAATGAGATCACTGGCTAAAGCAGATCCTCCAGGACTATCAACGCGCAAAACAATCGCTTTGACGGTAGGATCTTCTTCTGCTTCTCGGATGGCTTTCACCATGGTTTCCGATCCTACAGAACTGCCTCCCATCAGACCGCCTCCCCCTTTGCCCATCTCGATAGCCCCAACGGCATAAATCACGGCGATTTTATTCTTTTTCGATTTCGATTTCTTTGGTGGTGACATCAATTTATTGAGCAGGGCCAGGAAATTTTCATCCTCATCGTTTTTGGCTTTGCCATAATCCCTGATTACTTTTTCGGCTTTGCTCTCCGTTTGCAAACTCTTTTCTGTATCCGCCAAATAGGCAATCTGATCGATTAGGCCAATTTCTTTTGCTTTTTTGGCTGTATAAGGGGAACCATCGATTATAGCCTTCATTTTACTGATATTTGCCTTCATGATCGGCCGGGAAACAGCAATGGTTGCAAGCATTTCATTTTCGTAGAGATCGTCCAGAACCAGATTATATTGCTTGCGGTTTTCGGGACTCATACTGGTGCGATAGTAAGGTTCGCCATAGCCTTTGGCATCCCCCATGCGTAAAAAATCGGCTTTCAGGCCGATCCGATCCATGGCATCTTTATAAAACGACATCTCGAGCTGCAACCCCATCACTGCAAATGTCCCCCCTTCGGGCAAAACAATTTGATCGCAAGCACAGGCAATTAAATAATCCAAACCCTCGGCATCATAAAGATAGGCTATCGCTTTTTTCCCCGATTTACGAAAATCGAAAATCGCTTGTCTTACTTCATTTACTTTGCCAAATCCAAATAGTCCCATCTCCAGACCGCCTATCTCTAAGACCAGAGCTTTTACATTTTTATCCTCTTTCGCTTTTTTGATTCGTGCCAGCTTAGCTGCTAAATTTTCGCTCACTGTTCCGAAAGGGCTATCTTCCGGAGGGGCCTCATCCAAATCACCACTCAAACGAATATGAGCAACGACAGGTATATCTTTTTCTGCTTTTTTCTTCGGCGCTGCTGCGTGTACCGCATTCCCTAGAAAACTTTTTATTCCCATTTCGCCCATCGCTTGGCTTAAAATTGGGATCAGGAACACGATCCACAACGAATACCAGAATCTATTCCGATTTCTTGAACTTCTCATAGTAAATGAATTCATTTGTCTATCTCTCTTCCAATGCTTCATAAGTTAATCTTAACTCCTTTGAGGTACAAATTTTGTACTCGATTGCCGGTGTTATTTTTTGTAATTCCAGATGATATTTCTGGTAATCCCTTTTCACCTGTGCTCGTAAAAGTGCTCGAAAAGTTATCCTAAAACTATTATTATTCTCAAGAACTATAAGTTTTAATCATTCTAGGCCAATCGTTCCCCTATTTACTATTGCATTAAAGCTGCAAATAGAGAAAATCGGTATCTTATACAAGCTACATAAGTTTGTTAGAAAGATCGGTTTTCGTCAAGATGAATCTGTGGACGTCGATTTTACAACTTAGACAAGAACTAATTTCTTCAACTACCATACATACCTGGCAAATTGGCCTTTTGATTCAAGAAAAAATGAGTTATGTAATTTTAAGAGAATTGGCAATCTTTTGGAGATAGGCGAATAGAGTCAGAGATGGCAAACAAGAGATAGTTTGGGATGTTTATTCCTAAACCGATTAGAAAATAGGCAATAGAAAGGGATCCTGTTAAGATCCATACCGGCATTCAGAATTCTATTCGAATGAGATGGGAAACAAATTAGTATAAGATAGCAATTCTGGCAAAGGGAGAGAAGAGGGATGGTTCCATTGGTATCGCTGGGTTTATCATTTCGAGGAAAAATGATTCGAGTATTAATATTTTTAATATTCAGTATGGCATTGTTTTCAAAATTAGAGTTATCCGCCGATCAAAGCCGAGTGGCACCCGGAAACGGTAGCAGTACCCCAGAACCCCCATTGTTAGATGAATATGCCAAAGGATCCCAAGGAGGTTCCCCTCCTTCCAATTCCTCCCCTCCTTCCAATTCCTCCCCTTCTGCTGCTACACCATTTACTAAGGATCCCAAGGAAAATCCTCTTTCCGTCCCACCGATTCCATCCCCATTGGCACCAAAAAATGGGTCATTGAGTGGAAGCAATCCAGGAAAGTTTCCTTCAGCAAATCCGAACTCTGAAATGGAAGCCCCCGATCGAATCTCACCGCAAAAATTACCAAACCCCATTATCCAATCTAATGGTGTCGATGATCCGAATAACCCAAGAATCCTCTACCCGAAACATAAACCTAAATCGGAAATTGTTCCTATCGATTACCGCAACAACGGAGCGCTCGTAACTCCTAAAAACTCGACCAATTCTTCCCAAGGATCGATTGCCTCTACCAATAATTCGCCCAACCCAAAATCTTTCACGAACAACGGAACTCCTTTCACCCCAAAAGCGGGTAAAGAACCCCCTACCCCACAGGTAGTTATCCAAGTGATCGGGGCTGAGCATTCCCCTGAAGATTCGGAAATCAGATATAGATTTATTGTGCAAAATCCTTCTCAGGCTCGTGCCTATCGGGTCGTTGTCAGCAGTCCTGAGCCAACCGAAGGGAAGGTGATGCGAACCAATCCGGTTGCTTCTAGCGAAGCGATCAAAGGAAGACAATATCTTCTCTGGCATTTCCCGGTCTTGCAACCTGGTGAAAGTAAAACTCTCGAAGTATTTGTTCAACCGAATGCCGATGCCAAATCGATTAAAATGATCGGTAGCGTACAGTTTGAACATGGCCGCTGGATCGAAACCGAAATTGTTCAGCCTAAACTATTAGTAAAAAAAATTGCCCCGGATACGGGTATTCGCTACGAAGCAATGACCTACCGGCTCGAAATCGCTAATACTTCTAAGTTACCCATCACCGATATTGATATTGAAGATCATATGGATAAGGGATTGGAATACGAAAAAGAAAAGAATACGACAAGCGAAATCGACCCCGAAAAAAATAGTAAACACTGGAAAATCGCCCAACTAATGCCAGGTCAGAAGCAAATATTGGAATACTATGTAATCCCCAAAGCAATAGGTAAGCTATCTTCAATCACGCGCGTCAAAGCCAAAAAAGTCAAAGAAAATCTGCACTACGAACAGCAAATCCAGATCCAGGAAGCCAAACTGGAACTCAAAGTAACTGGCCCAGTTAAAAATCAACTGATTAATCAAAATACTCCTTACCAGATCAATGTCGTGAATAGCGGCAGTGCGGTTTTACACAATGTACGCATCCAGTGTCTCCATTCGAAAAATGTGGAGATTACCAGAGCATCGAGCAAAGCACAGTTTTTCCCGATAACCGTCCAATGGATCATCCCCACTCTGCCGCCTGGAGAAAGCAAAATTTTTGGCTTTGCTGTAAAATGCAAAGAGGCTGGAGAAGAGAAATTAAAAATCACTACCTGCGCCAATCATGGTAAAGAACAAAGCGATGAAATATCGACTACGTTCAATGGGATTCCCGCGATCAACTGGCAAAAGGTCGAAGGGACTCCTGTAGCGACGATTCAGGGCAAAGTGATCTATAATGTGAGTGTACAAAATCCTGGTTCTGCCGCTGCTACCGGTGTTCAATTAAAGGTGCAGCTCCCCCCGCAAGTGGAACTGGATGAGGCAGCCCCTCCCCAATTTTCCTTTGATGCCAAAGCAAACGTTATACTTTTCAAACCGATTACTTTACCTGCCAGAGCCCGAGTGAATTACAGTATAACCAGCAAAGCGCTAAAAGCTGGACCAGCACGCTTTTCTTTAGATCTTCTCGCCGATTGTCTGAAAGCCGATGGTAGCTTGCACCGCGAATTATCCACTACGATCACTGGCAGTCCCAAATCTCCTTCCAGTAACCCTCCCGGCAAGAAGTCGACTTTACCTGATAAATCCCAACCAAACACGAATGGCTCAAATGGTTCCGGAGATCATATTCAACCCCAATCGATCCCCGATCCCAAAGGCCCTAATTCTGCAAATCCACTTGCCCCTACTACGCCAAAGACTCCAGCGAATCCTTTGCCTAAAAGTAACACGCCTCCCCAACCAGAGCTTAATCGTATCGGTCAACTCAACTCCGAGAATTCCTCCACCACAACCACTGCTAAACCGCAACAAGATAGTAACACCGCCCTACCCAACTTGCCTCCCCCGTAAGGAGCGAGTTCTCTGAAAAGACCAACTCGTCCAGATCGAAGTTAGAATTCTCTCTCATTGAAATCGAATCCACAAGAAAGTACTCTGGCCATGCACTCGGATCCAGATTATCTTCTTTAGATTCGGTTTCGAATCATTACGGAAATCCGATCATTACCCGATTGGTAGAATGTTTGCAGGGTTTCCCTCTTTGTTCTCTGTGGCTAAATTAAGCTTGATTCGCAGCAACCTAGCTCTCCGAGACTATCGAGTTATCGATCCGAATTTAAACAAGACTCTGAAAGATCTTTTCTCTAGCTATTCCCTTTTGCTATTATCAGTAAAAAATTAGTATAGAATCGTTAAAATGATAGTCAAAGTGTATCATAAATCATCTGGAGAATTGTTTTATGGAGAATGAGGCAAATATTTTTGAAATCGTAGTCGATATCGGAAATACCCGCATGAAATGGGGATTATGCCAAGCTAACTCCGTCATTTTAGACATTTCGATTCCGCACCACAACGAGGACGGTCCGCAACTACTACAGAAACATCAGGAGCAACTATGGCAAACTATTCTTGATCAATGGCAGCAAGAAAAAAAGATAACCAGTAATTATAGTTCCCTTTACTGGAATATTGCTAGCGTCCATCCTGGACATTGCGATCAGCTTATAGATTGGTTACATTCGCTTGGGGCTAATATTATCGTCATCGATTCCTATACTCAACTGCCTCTGAAGGTAAGGGTAGAAAAACCGGAATCGGTAGGCATCGATCGGTTACTCAATGCACTAGCCATGAATCGATTTCGACGCGAGAATCATTTTGGAATCGCGGTTGATGCAGGAACCGCCATCACCATCGACATTGTAAATCGCGCAGGCGAATTTATTGGTGGCTATATCCTACCAGGGTTACCTCTTTTGGGCCGTTCTTTGCACGATTACACCGCGAAACTGCCTTGGGTAAAAGATTTTTCTGATCCAGAGCTAACAGATTCCAATCTTTTAGAGAAACCCCGAAAAGATTCGTTACCATCATTTTCATTCAATCCCCCCGGAGCCACTCGAACTGCCATTCAACGTGGCATCATCGCGCTAATTAGCGGAGGGATAAACAAAATCGTTCAAGATATTCAAACCGGATTTCAGATCCAAAGCGGTGAACTCGATCTATTAATTACCGGGGGGGACGCTAATAAGATCCAACAATGGTGCTCTTGGAATAGCGCTGTTGTCGTGCCCCAATTGACTTTGGAAGGGATCCGTATCGCGGGGAAACATATGCAACGAGGATAGTATCGTAATGTTCGTTGGAAAGCATAACAAACTTTCAATATATCGGGTTACCGTGCTCACCATACCATCGCCATTGTATAAGAGATCAAGTATCTAATAGTCTTAGGAAGTTAATGCTGCTTGACGGCATTCTTATTTTGGATTTGGAACCCGCCAGAATTTGAGAATCATTTCCCGATGCCCAGAAACTAAATATTTATTATCCGGGCTATATGCTATAACACTTGTAGGATCCGACTCTACTTTATAAGTAGATAATTCATTGTACGACAAAGCATCCCAAAATTTGATTACTCCATCAGAACTACAGGATGCAAAAGTTTTACCATTTGGACTAAATTGTATACATGAGACCGTACTAGTGTGGCCATGAAGGGTATTAATTACAGTTTTATCTAGCATGTCCCAAATCTTTATTGTTTTATCATCACTTGATGAAAGTAAAATATTCCCGTCAGGGGAGAGTGATAAACTATTTACTGAATCATTGTGTCCAGTAAGAGTAATAATTTCAGTTCGAGATTCAACATTCCAAAGTTTAATTGTCTTATCAGAACTTCCTGATGCAATCATTTTTCCATCGGGACTAAATACTAAGGAATTGACTTTTGCCAAGTGGCCGTTTAATACTCCAATTATTTTTCGGGTGGGTATGTCCCAAAAATATATCTTCTTCTCACCACCACATGCCAATATCTTCCCATTTGGATTACAAGCCATTGACTGTATTGGGTCTTTACCACCGATAGAATGCTCCTCGAAAGGATCAGGTAGAGCAGGTACCTTTCCCGTTGAAGAATCTAAAATGCAAACAAAATCATCTCTAATGAAAATTATTGCTGAGTCATCCGGAGTAAAAGTTAAAGGTGGTAAAGCAAAAATACTTTTAATTCGAACATAACGCATATATCCGAGCTTTGCGCTATCAAGAACCATATTAATTTGAATGTTCTTGGCTGCTATCGCAATTTTGTCTCCCTTTGAGCTAAATTGCAAATTAGTGATAGTTCCAGAACTCTTAGAATACACCCTGATTGTCTTTGTTGATCCATCGGATATAAAAAACTTTATGTAACATAAAAATATAAATATTATCCCTGAAAAAAGCGAAAAGTAGAAGGAATATTTTTTCATACAATTGTCCATTAAATATTTGAAATACTAACGATCAAATTTCATAGCTGTAATTCACGATTTGAAATTAACTGCTTTTAATCGGTAATGGGATTATTTTGGTATATATAGTGCTTTATAATTATATCGTACAAGTTCAGTATGGTTACTCGGAGGATTCTCCGATATGTTAAATTTGTTCGCACTTAATCGCTGTGCCACCATATCTGCCACACTATGGAGATAGTTCAAGGGGATTAAAAGGTTCATTTGCTCAATAAAATCATCACGACCTTGGAGAAATCCATCATCTAAGTAAAAATTTTTGTGAGGGATATTTGGATCATTCTTATCACCCAGATTAGATAAATCATTTCCCAAGGTTATTTCGATAAAATTATGGCCAATATCCATATTTGTGCCGTCCTTTTTCCAGTTCAGTGCTGAAACTCTAATGTATTTTTTATATTTGAGTAGACTTTGTTTTATTTGAGTATTCATAAAATTGCCATACGTCTCTTGCCATTCGACGCATTTTCCCTTAGTCCCGACAGGATTATCTTTCCAATAAAATTGTCCAGCCATAATCACCTTAGCGAGTAGAATATTGAATTCCTTAAAATCTTTTTCAGGGAGGGATAAATTAGCTTTATTAATCAGCTTAGTTGCTTCATTTATATATTCTTGAGGTACAAGTGATGATTCAAATTGATATTTATCCCATTTTCTTCTAACATCAGGTGTTATTATTCCCTTTTGTAGAGGAACTGTGGTTCCTGTTCTCGGCGCGTATTGAAAAGTATTTCCCTCGATATGAGTTTTAATCTCTTCAGATTCGCAAGGTTTTCCTAATAGCGTCCTAGCAAATTCCATGGCAGAAATTCCTTCTTGAAAACAGCTATATCCCTTGTAATTGATTACCGCATTTGCGGGAAAATGTCGAATTTCTAGATGTTTTTGCTGAAAATAAGATCCAAGTTCCACTGGTCTTTTGTTACTATGTCGAGTCCTGACTTTTTTCCATTTTGATGGCTCGATGTGCGTACTTTCCCCCATCTCGATAGCTTATTTTGTTGCAAGAGTTGATCTGTTTTTATCCCTATTTTTCTTATTGTAATGTTTTACCTTTTTCCCCTAAAATCTTTTTCTACTCTCCACCTGATCTGGCCTCACGCCTTTTTCACTTAACCACTTTCTACTGGCTCTCTCTTTCGCCCTTTTCTAGCACGCAATACCCCTTCGTTCTGACCCAGCTTATTTTGATTGCGTATTGTTTTCTTCTGCTCTGTGCTTCTATTTATCCCTCTACTATCCCTTGTGCCGTCCCTCTCTTTTCTTTTCACTCTTTTAGTTATTATCTGCTTTTTGGCTTCGCTTCTTTTTCCTTCATTCAGCTTGCTTTCTTCCTGGCTCTTCCTTTCTCTCCATACTTCTTCCTTACTCCTCTCTGCTTTTTCTCCTGCTTTGGCTTCTGAAATCTCTATCCCTTCCAAATAGATACTCTCCCCTTCTTCCGCTCGCCATAATAGTATGCCATAATCTAGAAACCGTTTCCCTTGCTGTTTCAAACTCGCCATTATGCTCGCTAGTATCTCGTGCGTCCTCGCACCCTCTTTACTTTTGTTGCAGCTCCCTTGTTTGCGGGTTACTACCGCTGGGCGGATCTGTCTTTCCGCTAAATTACACGATGACCTTTCCGTTGTCCTGGCCTTTTTTTCTTCCCTTCTTTTTTTTCTGTAGTTTGATCGTTTTCGTCTGCTGTTTCATCGCTATTTTTATTTTGCTTTTCTTGACTAGATCCATCGCTAGATTCATTTTGGCCGAAGGGGCATGCTTGACGGTGAGCAGAACGAGTTAAGGCTTCAATTCGTTCTTTGAGTTCCTTGATTTTAGCTTGGTCTTGTTCCTGATT
>JAKBAI010000043.1:0-9292 GCA_021809185.1 Planctomycetota bacterium | reverse complement strand
ACTTGTTATTAGCTAATTGAAGTTTCTCTAGTTCTTTTTTCTGCGTAGTATTCTGTTGGCGTAATTGCTGATTTTCTTGGCGTAATTGCTGATTTTCTTGGCGTAAGCGCTGATTCTCTTGGCGTAAGCGCTGATTCTCTTGGCGTAAGCGCTGATTCTCTTCAAGCGCGAGCTGAGATTCGAGCTTGCTTAGCTGCAATTGCTTTTCTAGATCAAGGCAGTGTTGGTTGGTATCTTCAAGCTGTTGTTCTAACTGGTTAAAGTTAGTTTCGATGGTCTTGAAATTGTCGCGATCCTGAGATAGAGGAAACTGGATTTGATAAGTTTGATTGGGAGAATTTTGGGCAGATGATGGCCCAGTCTGAGTAAAAGCGGCATCGGCAGATGACTTGCTTTTCTTAGAGTTAAGGAAACCAGATATTCTATCGACAAGCGTTTTAAACATTTTTATTTAATATAGTGTATTTTTTTTCAAAAAGGCCAGACTCTTCAAAAAAAGCGGTAATCATTTACGTGCCATGAACGGTTTCGCAAATTGGCATTAGAATCTATTACCTTACATTATCACTTCAACTTAGAAACGTCCCAGAGTTTAATTATTGATATTGAAAAGCTAGATGAGTCTACACTTGCTAATCTTTTTCCATCAGGGCTAAATGCAATGAAAGCTACATACTCATCATGCGTTCTTAGTTTGAGTAGCTCTTTATTTGATTCAAAATCGAATAACTTTATATAGTATCCGTTACAAACGGATGCAAGTTGCTTCCCATCTGGGCTAAAAGCCAAGCTAAAATAATGGTCGTCCTCCCTAAATATGCTTTGCATTTTATTGGTTAAGTCCAACAATCTTATTTTATAATCATTGCCAGTTACTGCCAAAGTTTTACTATCTGGACTGAAATCCATCGAAATAATTTTATCATTCGCTACTTGAAATTCTGAATGTACTTTTAATGTAGAAGTATCCCATATGGTTACTTTAGAAGTTTTTCCTGACGCTGCCAAGTATTTTCCATCAGGGCTGTAGATAAAAGTCGTAATTGTCTCATATGGTTCTATTAAGGACGCCACTACTTTTCTAGTCGTTACGTCCCATATTTTGATAATTTTGTCCATAGCTGTGGAGGCTAATATTTTACCTTTGGGACTGAAAGCTACGCAGGTTATTTTAGAAAAATAACTTTTAGAATATTCTAAAGAAGCCATTAAATTCTTGTTTTTCCAATTCCATATGTTTATGATTGGATCATCGCTCCCCGATGCTATCATATTGCCATCCGGGCTAAATGAAAGTCTATGTTTTTGACTCACAGTAGTTGCAAAACTTGGTATAGAGATAAGCTTATCTCCTTCACAGGTTAGTAGATGTATTTTTCCTCGCAAACCACAAGCAGCTATAGTTTTTCCATCTGGGCTGAACTGGATACAAGTAATCGAAGGAGGATAAATCTCAATGGATGATAATAATTCTTTTGATTCTAAATCAAAAATATATCTCCAGATAAATATTATTCCTAAGAAGCAAAGCACAAGAAATATTATAGATACTTTTTTATTTCGAGATAGGAATTTTTTTGCATTGCTTAGGTAAAATAAAAATCCCATAATGTATCCTCATTATTTATAAATATGATAAGTAATTATGTGGCCAAAGAAACATTTAAAGAAAGATATCTTTCAATAGTAATATAGCAGCGGATGATAACTTAAATAGTTATTCCTAAATTTCTGAGAGCGAATGATTTTCCAAACTTAACAAAAGTATTCAACGCCTCTATTCACATTATTTAACAATATGGATAGAGCCAGATAATTTATAAAAAGATTCCGTATAAAACCACTGATAAAAAGATCAAATTGAGTTTCGATGCGAAATAGATATTTTCCAGAAGGAGCTACGTATCCGATCTTACTCAAACTATTTATTCAAAATTCTACTGCTTTTTACTTTTATAAAATTCTCGTGGTTTGAGTACTCCGTTATCATCTTCAGGCGCAACACTCGTACCACTTTCCCCATCCCACTACACCTATTTGCCCATCATTTCCAACAACTTTTGCATTCAGCCAATAAGAAAGGCTCTCAAGGAACCTTTTTCCTTGATAACCTGTGGCTTGATAACATAGTTTAAGTCTGACTTCACAATCTTTTCCTATAGTATAGGTTGCGATTTCCCTTAAAGCGATTATTTGGTCAGTCAAATCTTTTTCAGGAGCCGAATAGTATTTTTCTAAACTAATTTTTTCTCCTTCGACTGGATATATAGTTTTAATATCCTCGCCCGTTCCTTTCCCATTCGACCCATATTTGCCTTTCCCTTTTTTCCCTGACTTCGCAATCCAACAAGGATAAAATTCATTATTCTGCTTATCGATTATCCTCTCATTAGGGCCATATTCTTTCCCAAATTTTACTTTCGATTTAACTTTCTTTTTGTCTTTCTTATCTTCACGATCAGTCGATGGCATAGCTCCATGTCCAACTATTTCTAAAAATTGAATTGGAGCATCTACTTTTTCTTTTAGTTGAGCTAATGCGTCATTTAAATCAGTTGCAGTAATTATAAGATCTTTTGGTGATATAGGATTTAGATCTGAAATCTTAGCAGTCATTCTACGATACCTATCTGCACTCTCAATGATACTATCAGAACTAAAGACTATCCAAACTCTCATTCGCTTCTTAGTATTGAATTGTTTTTGAATTGGAGCTTTTCTAATTACTTTCTCTTGTTCCCCCCTGGGATCGATCCCACTAATTGCATTATTGCCCACGAAGCGGTAGGGGTTGGAGTCGGGGGAGAGGCCTAGAGGATCCTGGGAGAACCAGCGGCCCAGGGACATCAGCCAACGGTGATCAAAGAGGGTCATGTTCAGTGCAGAATTGTACCAGCCACTCTGGAACTTATAGCGATCCGATGACCCTGGGTTACTTTCCGAACTGATGGCGCCGAAGGCGTTATAGCTGATCGTATCTTGGACCGTGCCAGCATTATTGATGATATTACGCACCGAGCCTACGTTATCGGTGAGGTACCAGCTCACGTTTCCTGAAGCATTGATCTTAGCAAAAGGCTGCTCCTGCCCGTTGATATTGATGAATAGATGCCGGGCGGTTATCTGGTTGCTGCCGTTCAGGTCAGCATAGACGTTCCCAGAGAGGTCATAGGCATAGCGGGTGGTCGTGGTGGTATTCGAACTGGCTACGTAGTCCTTCTCTTCGTAGAGCTGATCAAAGACATTGTATTTGAAGCTGATCGATTGGATCAGCGTACCATCTTTATTGAAGTCAGAAGCATTTGTCAAACGATTGGCATCGTTCCAAGTATAGGACCAGTATTCACCAGTTGCGATATTGGTCTTGGAGAGGGTATTGCCTAGATTGTCGTATGTATAATTCCAAGTGCCATCTGAGCCTAATCGATTGTCACTGGTGATGGTTACACCCGACCCGGTCTGGTTGCCGTTGCTATCGTAATTAATCACTTGGCCATTGACATTGATCAATTGCGACGCAGCATCGTAACCATAAGTAGTAGTCACCCCATTCTCGACTTTACTACTAATCTGATTCGCTAGATTATAGCTATAAGCAAAGGAAGCCAACACGGTCCCAGAAGCATTGGTGTGCGTAATGCCGGTCAAATTCTGGTTCGAGTCGTAGGAATAATTCGATTTCCCCACAACCTGAGTTCCAGCCAAATCTGCATATCGGGTTACCGTGCTCACCATACCATCGCCATTATATAAGAGATCGACTCTAGCTTGACCAGTGCCATTTGCATTCGTAAAGGATCTAGATCCCATTTTACTATTGTTATTATAATCGATCGATAATGCAACTACAATCCTGTTTCTTTAATTTTCTTGGTTAACCTTCCATAATAACCGAAAAATAATTTTAGGGGTCTACAAGTGGATAAAATTTGTGGCAATTAGTGCTCGTTTTTACCCATGCGAAAACCTACTTCACTTTGGCGTTTTTTGGTCCAACCAATGGGGTCCACTTAAACTATATTAGGGGTTTCAGAAATGGATTAAACCGCCAAGACGCCATGACGCCAAGAAGACATCAAACCGTTAAGACGCTATGTGCATCAGAGGTGGTTTCTTTACCAGGATGCTCACAATTGGAAATGATCATGTTTTTCATGTCTTCACGCCGGAGGCCTGAATAAAGATGGACTTTCTTTGTGTGCCGCAATGATAACCTGTGCCTTAAATTTATCATAATACTGTATCCGATTTCTTGACATCGTTTTCCCCCTTTCTGGATCTACTCATTTTAACCCTAAAAAGTAACTTAGCTAGTGGTCCAGTTTTTGGGGTCTATTAAAGTTCACTTTGGCTGCTGTCCTCCAGGATGATTTTCAATTTTGCTATGGATGACAAGTCGGGATCTTAACCACATCCAGATCACAAACAGCCAGAGCGGGGCATGGATGCCCACGACAAGGATGGTTCCCCACGGCGGGAACCATCGGTCCACACTGACTCCTAAGAGGGAGAGCAAGATCGGGGGCACAACGGTCATGGGGAACCAGCAGCGCCCTCCCCAGAGGGCAGCGGTAGTAAGTAACAGCCAGAATGACCAAACGACCAATAGAAGCACAAAGGTGTTCATTTCTGTGATATTATCAGGTAGCCAGTACCCGCTCCGGCTGCCCCGAGACCGCCAATGAAAATGTACTGCCCGTAGTTCGTCTCAAGTTGGCCGAAGACCGGGTTACGATCGGGCAAGAGAACTTTGCCTGGCACGAACAGCTGGTATCTACCAAGACCAATCATTCCGTACAGCCCACCGACACGCTCCAACTCCGCCGCCGAAACCTCGAACTCGACATAATGTCTGTAGGTGCCCCGACCTGTCCACATCCGGCTCCACCAAGTCTGTTCTGAAGCGGAGAACGGCGAAATCCATGTTCGGGAAGTCGGTGAGCCGGTAATAGGTCCATTGACCAGCCGACCGAGCAAGCTTCTTTCGGGAGGTGCAGCTAAGGCCTGCGTTGCACTAGAGCAGAATGTGCCCCTGCTGGGATTGTAGAACTGGGTGACCCTGATCGTATCCGTTGGCATTGGATGCATTGCGGCTAACCTCTCCACCATAGGTCTTGGATTTATTGGCACAGCAGGAACCTCTCTGATTGCTGCGCCTTCTTCAGCTAATTGAACTAATCTCTGTTCTGCTTTCAGCCGTAATCTTTCATTTTTTATTGCCTTTAATCTCTCAGCTGCTCTTGCTTTGTCGGCTTTGATTCTTCTTAATTTAGCAATGATTCTTGCAGAACCTACGGGTGTTAAGATTATAACTCCGTATTTTCCGACTAGATGACCAATCAATTCTCCTTTATCAAAAGAATCTAACTCTTCCCCTTTTTCATTTACTCCATTTGCCAGCATTGCCAATTCTGGAAACAATTCCGAAGCAACTGCTAGTAAATCGCCATCAATGATCTGGGAAGTTATAAGTTTAATCCCATCAATCATTTCTTCTGCGACAGTAATTGGATGCCAAAACGCACGACTAGCTAACTCTGCCATACCTGCTACTGCATCATAACCTCCATGTAGAATTCCCCAGCTCAATCCCACACTAAACCTAAATGGATTAAACTCCCCGCTGGGATCGATCCCGCTGATCGGGTTATTCCCCACGAAGCGGTAGGGGTTGGAGTCGGGGGAGAGGCCTAGAGGGTCCTGGGAGAACCAGCGGCCCAGGGGCATCAGCCAACGGTGGTCGAAAAGAGTCATGTTCAGTGCGGAATTGTACCAGCCACTCTGGAACTTATACCTATCCGATGACCCTGGGTTACTTTCCGAGCTGATGGCGCCGAAGGCGTTATAGGTGATCGTATCTTGGACCGTGCCAGAGTTATTGATGATATTACGCACCGAGCCTACGTTATCGGTGAGGTACCAGCTCACGTTTCCTGAAGCATCGATCTTAGCGAAAGGCTGCTCCTGCCCGTTGATATTGATGAATAGATGCCGGGCAGTGAGTTGATTGCTGTCGTTCAGATCGGCATAGACGTTGCCAGAGAGGTCATAGGCATAGCGGGTAGTCGTGGTCGTTTTGCTACTGGCAACGTAGTCATCCTCTTCGTCGAGCTGATCAAAGACATTGTATTTAAAGGTGATCGATTGAATCAGCGTACCATCTTTATTATAATCAGAGGCTTGGGTAAGGCGATTGGCATCGTTCCAGGTATAGATCCAATATTCACCGGTTGCGATATTGGTCTTGGAGAGGGTATTGCCTAGATTGTCGTACGTGTAATTCCAGGTGCCATCCGAACCGAGCCGGTTGTCACTGGTGATGGTTACACCCGACCCGGTCTGGTTGCCGTTGTTATCGTAATTAATCACCTGGCCATTGACATTGATCAATTGCGACGATGCATCGTAGCCGTAGGTAGTAGTCACTCCGTTCTCGACCTTACTACTAATTTGATTCGCTAAGTTGTAAGAGTAGCCAAAGGAAGCTAATACGGTCCCAGAGGCGTTGGTATGCGTAATGCCAGTCAAATTCTGGTTCGAGTCGTAGGAATAGTTCGATTTCCCCACAACCTGAGTCCCAGCCAAATCTGCATATCGGGTTACCGTACTCACCATGCCATCGCCATTATATAAGAGATCGATTCTAGCTTGACCAGTGCCATTTGCATTCGTAAACGATCTCGATTGTACCTGCCCATCGTTATTGTAAACGGTGTTCGTTATTCCCCCAAATGAATCGGTCATTTGAGTGATATTACTATTTTGATCGTATTGATAGCTGGTTGTCAAGCCCAAATTATCGGTTTGCGAGGTAATTTGGTTATTTTGGTTGTAATTATAAGAGAAAGTGCCGCTATTATCTGACGCGGAGAGCAGATTACCGCTGGTATCGTAGACATAATTCTTCACATTCTGGATGCTAGAAGTCCCCGCAGCTCCCGTCCACCAGGTTTCGGTCTGTACCTGACCATCGGCGTAATAGCCATAGGTGATAGCTCGGCCATCGGCATCCACCGTTTGCGTCAGCCAACCATCGGTATTGTAGCTATTGGTGGTGGTTCCCAGCGGCGTAACGGTGCTCACCACCTGATCCAGCCCATTATACAAATACGCAGTGGTATTGCCATTGCTATCGGTTTCGCTGGCGACCAGATCCATGGCATTGTGGGTATAAGTGGTTACTTGCCCATCAGGATTCTGCACCGATTTCACACTCCCATCAGCATTATCTAGAGTGCGTGTCACATCGCCCGCGCCATCGGTTTGCGAGGTGACATCCCCCATAGAATCGTACCCAGCATAGAGATATTGCCCATCCGGAGTGATGGTCAACACAAGCTGATTCATATCATCGTATTCATAGTACGTGGTTTTCCCCTGGGCATCGATGCTTGCCGTGAGGTTCCCATTTTCGTAAATGATTACCGCTTTTTTTGAAGAGTCTGGCCTTTTTGAAAAAGATACACTATATTAAATAAAAATGTTCAAAACGTTTGTCGATAAAATATCTGGTTACCTTAACTCTAAGAAAAGCAAGTCATCTGCCGATGCCGCTTTTACTCAGACTGGGCCATCATCTGCCCAGAATTCTCCCAGTCAAACCGATCAAATCCGATTTCCCTTTTCTCTCGATCGCGACAATTTCAAGACCATCGAAACTAACTTTAACCAGTTAGAACAACAGCTTGAAGATACCAACCAACACTGCCTTGATCTAGAAAAGCAATTGCAGCAAAACAAGCTCGAATCTCAGCTGGCGCGTGAAGAGAATCGGCGATTACGTGAAGAGAATCAGCAATTACGCCAACAGAATACTACGCAGAAAAAAGAACTAGAGAAACTTCAATTAGCTAATAACAAGTTGGAAGCAAATCAGGAACAAGACCAAGCTAAAATCAAGGAACTCAAAGAACGAATTGAAGCCTTAACTCGTTCTGCTCACCGTCAAGCATGCCCCTTCGGCCAAAATGAATCTAGCCATGAATCTAGCCAAGAAAAGCAAAATACAAACAGCGATGAAACAGCAAACGAAAAAGATCAAACTACAGAAAAAAAAGAAGGGAAGAAAAAAAGGCCAGGTCAACGGAAAGGTCATCGTGCTTATCACGGCCGAATCCCGGATGAAAGCGAAATTGATCGTACTATTAATGTCCCCGCGCCAACGAACTGCCCTAAGTGCAGGGTCGAGCTTATCAACAATAGTTATGACGATCAATATGTGGAAGATATTCCGCCGCCAAGGAAACCGTACATCACGCGTTTTCGCATTCAGCACGCTTGCTGTCCAAATTGTCGGAAGAGCTTCAAGAATCGGCATCCAGAAATGACGTCGACAGCTATGGGAGGAGCCAAGGTGCAAAACGGTCCGAATGCTCTTTGTCTGGCAGCAGAAATGAAACATCGCTTGGGGGTTAACTATGAGAAAATTGCCGATATTTTTGAGACTTATCACCACTTGAAAATCAATGCAAGCACTTTGGTGAGAGCAGGCCAACGCTTAGCGAAAAAAGCTGAGCCAACGTATAAAAAGTTGATCAAAACCATACAAGGATCTGAAGTAGTGCATAAAGCGAGCCAGTAATTCTGCGTTTTCCCCAAATGCGGTAATGATTTACCCACTATAATTCAATTCGGACCTGTCCTTGGAACCGTTCTCTGATCTTTTGTTTGGCATCCTCTTTGAACAGGTTTTCACGCAAATCGAGATGATGGAGGGTAAGCAATGCGGGATTATTTAGCAAGGGATCCAAGATAGAATTATTAAGACGATTGCCTCGTAATTTGAGCGAATAGAGGTTATGTTTTTCGAACTGCTTCAGAAAAGTAAGAATCCCATTTTTGGTGGTTAGAGACGAAGATAGATCCAACATCTTAAGATTTTGGAATTGAGGAGAGCGTAGCAAATGGCGGATCGGTCGAGCTTGCAAAGGGATTCTGGCAAGGCTAAGCGATTCTAATCGAGCAAAAGCATCCGTAAAAATAGCCATAACCCCATTTTCTTCAATCGGATTATCGCTCAAATCCAATTGATGTAATTGGTGCAAATAATCGAGCTGAACCATTTGAAAGATGTGGTCATCATGGAGATTACTTTTGCCAAGATCGAGCTGACGCAAAGTTGGGGGAGCATCTTGCCGGGCTAATGTGGCTATAAAATCTGGGCTGACCATCGTATTTCTTAGAGATAATCTTTTTAATTTCGGGAATAACCGGGCAAGATTAGGAAATTCTCGACCAAGAAGCATGTTCGGATTATCTGATAAATCTAACCTTCTCAGGTGAGGAAGGGTAC
>JAKBAI010000276.1 GCA_021809185.1 Planctomycetota bacterium | reverse complement strand
ATGGTACTCGATCGATTTTCAAAATTACTCGGTTGATTCTTTTTATTTAAGCAGGGGGAGTAAAGTTATCAATCCAAAATGATTTAATGGGGGATTTAGGAGGCTTGATCGAGGATCGATTTTGGGAAGGATAGTAGAAACTTTGCTTATGTTCCTTTCCCAAATCTAAGAGAATCATAAGAAAAGGATGTATAGATTATATCGTTCAGAAAAGATTGGATTGGTCTCAAGTGGATGGATTAGCATTTGGGTTGTTTGCCTTTGTTTCCTTATTTGCAATGGTTGAACCCCTGGGAGTGATGCCAGTATATACAGCGATGACCTCGCAGTTACTTCCAGAACAACAACGATCGGTCGCCAAAAGAGCAACCTTAATTGCTACTGGAACTCTCTTGCTTTTTACCTTCATGGGAAATTTCATTTTTTCTTTTTTCAATATCTCGGTAAATAGTTTGAAGGTGGTGGGAGGGATTATCTTTTTTTTAATCGGTTACGAGATGTTACAGGCAAGGATTAGCCGAGCCAGCATCGATGAAGAATCGACCCACGAAGAATCGAACGATATCGCACTTACTCCCCTAGGCATTCCAATGATCGCTGGCCCGGGAGCGATAGCGAACTGTATCGTTCTCTGGAATGAAGCAAATAGTTTTGCCCGGAAAATCGCTTTGATCGGATCCATTTTACTCGTTATGACCTTAACATTATTTATTTTGTTGGGGGCTAGGAAAGTAGCAAGATTTCTTGGAGAAAGTGGGAATAAAGTTCTCCTTCGCTTGATGGGTTTAATTACGATGGTAATCGCGGTGGAGTTCTTTTTCTCTGGATTAACCCCATTTGTTCAGGAAATGATTCGAATCCAACCTAAATAATCTTATCCTCCAAACAGATCAGGAACCATGATTGATTAGGTTAGGTAGTTAGTATATTTCGAATATCACGAAATAAGAGCAATTCTTTTTGCATGCGATTTGCTTATAAAATTTTCTCAAAAATATTAAATTGTCCCTTTAAGTCGATTAAGTTTTTCTTATACATAAATCTCATCTAAAGCAAAATACCTCTCCAATAAAGTAGTTTTAGATAATAAGTGCTCTCACCATAATTGAGGTTTGGAACTGAAAATAATGAATTGACAAAAAATATTGAAAAAAATTAAAGGAGAGTTTTTGTGAGAATGCTGTTCACCAGACGTTCGGGGAGATTATTTGCCCTGATTTTCGTCTTTTTTATCCAGATAACGGTAGCGAGAGGTTTTGCGGATGATGTAAAAGGGAAAGGGTTAGAAGAGGTTCAACAAAAAATAGAGTCAATTAAAAAAGATACAGGAGATGCACTAAGTCGAGGGGATATGGCCTGGATGTTATGTTCCAGTGCTTTAGTTATGTTCATGGTGCCAGGTTTAGCGTTATTCTATGGGGGTATGGTCCGTAGAAAAAATGTTCTGGCAACGATGATGCAGAGTTTTACGGCTTTAGCGATTGTAGGGGTTTTTTGGGTTGTGTGTGGTTATGGGCTTGCGTTTGGCCCTTCTCAAATAACCGTTGCGGGAGGGGGAATTATTGGCTGGGATTCAAATCTTTTTTGCTTAAAGGGAATTCTTGCCGATCAAAAGCTTCCTGGAACGAATATTACCGTATTTACGCATGTCATGTTTCAAGGGATGTTTGCGATTATCACTCCTGCACTCATTTCGGGAGCGATTGCCGAGCGAATCCGATTTTGGCCTTTCTGTATTTTTATGATCCTGTGGACTGCTTTTGTTTATTGTCCATTAGCTCATATGGTCTGGGCTTTCGATTGGTTTTACGTCGATCCTCTAGATGAAGTAAAGGGACTAGGTGGTTCGCCGATCGGTTTCCTGGGACAATTAGGAGCTTTAGATTTTGCAGGAGGAACCGTTGTCCATATTGCTGCGGGGTTAGCAGGGTTAGCTGGAGTTATCGTACTCAGAAAGCGCCACGGCTATCCAGGGCATGCGATGCACCCGAATAGCATGGTTTTAACTTTATTAGGTGCGGGCTTATTGTGGTTTGGATGGTTTGGATTCAACGGAGGAAGCGCAGGGAATGCAACCGGCTTAGCGGCTTCGGCATTTGCTGCTACCCAAGCTGCAGCAGCAGTAGCGGGGATTACGTGGGTCTTTGTGGAGTGGTTACATCGAGGTAAACCAACTGCATTAGGAATGGCCTCCGGAATCGTAGCGGGGTTGGTTGCGGTAACTCCCGCATCTGGTTTTGTTCCACCATGGGCAGGGGTTCTCATTGGCATTTTTGCAGCAGTAGGGTGTTATGCTAGTGTATATGTCAAGTCGATTTTGAAGTATGATGATTCTTTAGATGCGTTTGGGGTTCATGGAATTGGTGGGATTATTGGGGCATTACTCACCGGTCTTTTCTGTTATGTTTCAATCAACTCGGCTGGTGCAGATGGTTATTTTGCTATTAAAAAATATGAGTCTCAGTTGAGCGATGCTCAGGGTCTTTCAGAAAAAAGTGTGAAATCTTTCTTAGAAAGATTGGAGAAAATTGACAAAGAAAAATTAGATGAATCCCTCGGAAACTCAGATAAATTCAAGTCAGCGAATGCGATGGAAAAGCAGCTCTCTGAGGCAACCTCGGATTACTTCAAGTCGCAAAAGAAATTGATCGATTTTGAAAAAGGTTTGGCTAAGAACAAACCATCAAAAGCACAGGAAGAAACTCTGACAGCGCTGAAAAATCAAATGAATCGGCGCTTGGATAAGGTCGTTCAATTCAAAGAGGATGGTAAACAGATCGCTGAAAAATGGCTCAAATTACAAGAAGAGAAGAAGGGACCGATGACCCAGCTCATTATTCAGGGGAAAGCGGTTTTAGTTGCTCTGGTCTTTTCATTTATTGGAAGTTTGTTGCTGTTTGGGATTGTTCATTTGATAACCGGCAGAAATTTCTCAACGAGTATCGATCACGAAGTAATTGGGCTTGATCAAACCGAACATGGAGAAACCGGCTTCGATTTTGGAATGGCATTTGAAGAAGTTCCAACCAAAAAGAACATCGAACCGCGAGCTGCCAAACTCCCTCCAGGTTCGGCTCGGTTTGAAGTCGTGGTGGAAGGGGTTCAGAATGGGGATTTAATGCACGCTTGGAACACATTATGTCAACCCCCTTCGGAAGGGAAGCCACTCGATCCCGATTTTGTCAAAGTTTATCGTCATGTTACCACGGTTCAGGGGAATCGTTTCCGATGTAAAGGGGGGAATTCGAAAGATATTGCCGCCAACATTCAAAAATTGTTTTCTGTCCAGTTAAATCGACCGGGTTTAAGTGTGCATGTCGAAGAATAAAATTCAAACTTTTTGAGAAAGAAGGTGTTATTCAGTGAAACTGATTGTAGCTATTATTCGTCCTGAAAAACTTGAAGATGTACAAAAAGCGTTAAATGAACATGAAGTTTATTTGATGACCGTTACCGATGTTCGTGGATGCGGAAGACAGCGAGGATTTACGGAGGTCTACCGAGGCACGGAATATGAAATCCGACTCGTTCCAAAAATCAAGTTGGAAATAGCGGTAAATGATGCATTCGTCGAAGCCACGATCGAAGCGATTGTCCATGCGGCTCGATTGGGAGATACTGGGCAAATCGGTGATGGAAAAATCTTTATACTACCCTTGGATGATTGCATTCGTATTCGAACTGGGGAACGAGGTACTTTGGCCATTGGTCCTTGATCCTTGATCCACTTAAAAAGGGACAAGATTTCTAAGGAAGCCATTTGGTCGTGACTTCCCGATTGAATCGAATATAATTCTAAATGATATTTAACTATTAAAAGACTTGTTGAATCGATCAAACGAATCAATCCAGCAAGTCTTTGTTATTTTTAAAGGGATTCTCCTGATTAAAGTAGACAAATATTTCAAAATTCATATGTCATTCGCAATTAGTTGTTTGTACATAAAAAGAGTTTAATAAAACTCCTCCTCTCCAAGGTGTATGAAAATTGATTTCTGTATAATTGAATGAATAAAAATTATAAATATTCTTTTGAAAGGAAGAAATAAAGTTATGGCCACTGTAAATGGTCGTAAAGCGATAATTGAAAAAATCGCGACAACACGAACAAATTATCCTCAAGTTGATTTTAATGAAGCCACTTTGAAAGAACTTTTTGGCATTAATGTTTTTAACACTCGTGTCCAGAAAGAACGGCTATCAAAACCGGTATTTAAAGCATTACAAAAAACGATTCGAGAAGGAGCAACTTTAGATCCAGCTATTGCGGATTCGGTAGCTTCGGCGATGAAAGATTGGGCAATCGAAAGTGGTGCAACTCATTTTACCCATCTCTTTCAACCAATGACCGGCTTGACCGCAGAGAAACATGACAGCTTTCTGGCTCCAAATGAAGATGGGAGTGCAATTGCAGAATTTTCTGGCAAAGAACTGATCAAAGGGGAGCCAGATGCGAGTTCTTTCCCCTCCGGAGGATTGCGAGCAACTTTCGAAGCTCGAGGGTACACTGCTTGGGATCCTACAAGTCCTGCCTATATCATGGACAATCCGAACGGAGCAACTCTAGTCATCCCAACTGCATTCGTTAGTTGGACCGGCGAAGCATTGGATAAGAAAACACCTCTCTTGCGTTCGATCGATGCCTTGTCCGTGCAAGCATGTCGAATCCTCAAACTTTTTGGTAAAAAAGTAACTCGTGTTACTACTACAGTCGGTCCAGAACAGGAATATTTTCTAATCGATTCCATGTTTTACTGGTCTCGTCCTGATCTAATCAATGCAGGCCGCACGCTTCTCGGAGCTGCTCCTCCTAAAGGTCAAGAATTGGAAGATCAATACTTTGGTGCTATTCCCGATCGGGTAATCGCTTGTATGGCCGATTGTGAAGCTCAATTATTTAAATTGGGTGTGCCTGTTAAAACTCGCCATAACGAAGTTGCCCCGAGCCAGTATGAAATTGCTCCTATTTTCGAAGATTCGAATCTAGCGACCGACCATAATCAGCTCTTGATGGAAATTATTCGCAGAACAGCGCCTAAATATGGTTTAGCTGCATTATTCCACGAAAAACCGTTTGCGGGGATCAATGGTTCTGGTAAACATAATAACTGGTCCATGTCTACGGATACGGGTGAAAACCTATTGAATCCTGGAGAAACTCCTCACGAAAATACTCAATTTTTGGTATTCTGTGTTGCCGTAATTCGTGCGGTTGCAAAATATCCAGAATTATTGCGAGTTTCTGTCAGTGGAGCAGCTAACGACCACCGTTTGGGAGCGAACGAAGCTCCTCCAGCTATCATGTCTATTTTCTTGGGATCCCAGTTGCAAGATATTATGGATCAGCTCGAGAATGGTCCTGCGAAGAATACGAAATCGGGTGGGATGATGGAAATTGGGGTTAGTGTACTTCCCAAATTGCCAAAAGATGCCGGTGACCGCAATAGAACATCTCCATTCGCTTTTACAGGGAACAAATTTGAGTTCCGTGCTTTAGGGGCTTCTCAATCGATTGCTGGACCAAATACGGTTCTTAACACCATTGTTGCTGAATCTCTTGATTACCTAGCCACTAAATTAGAAGCCGATGTCAAAGCGGGCAAAAACCTGAATGCTTCAATCCAAGAATTACTTTCTTCGATTCTCAAAGAAAGTAAAAAGGTTCTTTTTAATGGGGACGGCTATTCGAAAGAATGGCATGAAGAAGCCGAACGTAGGGGATTACCCAATCATAAAAATACGGTTGAGTCTCTTCCTATTATTATTAGTAAAGAATCGGTTCAACTTTTTTCCAAGTATAAAGTTTACAACGAATCGGAACTTAAAAGTCGATTCAACATTCTTTGCGAACACTATATCAAAACGGTCAATGTGGAAGCCAAATTGACTGCTGTCATGGCAAAGACAATGATTTTGCCCGCTTGTTATAAGTATCTTGGAGAAGTATCGTAGGCT
>JAKBAI010000275.1 GCA_021809185.1 Planctomycetota bacterium | reverse complement strand
TTGTTGCCAAATGGCACGATCGGCATGGATCGGGTCGGAACTTGATAAGGGACTCGCTGGAGTGGGTAAACCGTTCCCACTTGCCGTAGCATGGTCGAAATCTAGAACGGTTACTTGGGAATCATCAGGGGCAGTCCAAGATTCATTTTTCCAACTAGAAAAGCCGATCGATTTCGGTGAAATAAACGCTAAAAGAAAAACGACGGGACTCAAAGCAAAAATAAGAATAGAAGTTAATCCATAATGAACAGGAAGACCACCTAAATTTGTTGATTGCTTGTTATGACGAAACCACGTATGACGAATACCAATCAAGGCGACGAAAAACGCTGATAACAGTCCAACTAAAGCGGGGATTTTACCAAATTCGAGCTGACTCAAACTCATCGACACCCCAAAAATAAACATGCTCAAATAGGGAGTAACGGGGGGATTTTCTGTTCCTCGCGTGGAATCGTTCCCAAAATTCGATCCATCCAAATCAAGCGGATCATCTGCTGAATCGAGTTGGATTACTGTCCTTCGGGGATTCTTTGCTGAATTTGCCTTTGCAGATAGAGGATCTTGATTTAATTCTTCTACGATTTGACTGTAACTACTGGGCTTAGAACTACCCTCTTTGGATTTTGATGTTGGTTTCGATTTTGCTTTGGATTTCGGACTGACGGGATTGGAAAGGAAATTCGAGTTTTCATTTGGTGGCGAACCTTTGCTTGACTTTGCTAAATCAATCTCATTCGCAGCGCTTTCCGAATAAGAATTGGAACCGGTTTTTGCTGAACTTGAATTCTTTTTTGAGACAGAGCTACTAGTTTGAAAAGGAGCATCAACAACCGATTTTTCTAACCAAGATTCTTTGGCGATCATAAAACTGGACTTACAGTGACGGCACTCGATCATTTGACCGATAGCGGATTCCGCGGCTTTTACTTTCCCTTTGTGGCAGTACGGACAAATGGCGATAAATGTTTCGGACATTACAAGTTACCAATCTTCCTATTCTTTAAGATTAAACATCTCACCTCAGAGGTAATTTGATTCAAAAAAAACCTTTTATTCCGCACTTATCCACAAAATTATTTCGCATTCATTTCAGAGTGAAGCAGTTTTTAATTAGGGAACTGCTAAGTCTGGGAGAAGTAAAAAATAAAAATCAGCTTTCTTATTTAGTTATCTTAAAATAATAGAATACGTAGGATAGTAATCTACCAATTTACTCGAAAAAGGTTTGGAACAACAATAATTTCAAGTAAAAACCCCATGTTCTCCCCCTAAAGCCGTATCATCCTGAAAGTATTTTAATTTTAATTTCGACTTCGTTCATTTACAAGAGAAAAATTTTATTTTCCATTTTTTTCGCGAAAAAACTCAAATCAAATGAAAAGAACAATCAACTGATTATTTTTTCAAGACCTTTGTTGGTATTAAAAGATGAAATGATCTGAATGATGATTCACGATCACAAGTCAAAAACTCAAAAATGGATCGATTAGCGAAAGAATAGGGGAATCGACAGATAGATTAACTAGGTTCTCGTCAATTTTATCCCCTTCTGTATAGTAAATCGATATGTTATGTGAAATATCTGTGCAAAATATGGCTTTGATTGAAGATGTTCGAGTCGAGTTGAACCCCGGATTTAGTGCCTGGACGGGAGAAACAGGAGCTGGGAAATCACTCCTTTTGGATGCTCTGGGACTTTTGCTGGGGGAACGTGGCTCAGCAGAAATGATCCGTAACCAGATGAATGAACTCCGGGTGACCGGGCGATTTGAACTTAAACGACCAGAATTAAAGGCACAAATCGAAACGATTTTGGATCAACCGTTAGGAAATAACGAACTAATTCTCTCCAGAAAGCTGCAAAAATCGGGCAGTAGCAAAGCCTATTTCGATGAAATCCCGATTTCGGTAACGACTCTAAAAAAGATAGGAACTATTTTAGTTGATATTCATGGCCAGCAAGAAAATTATTCTCTGCTCCAACCAGCATATCAATTAAAAATTCTGGATCTATTTGGGAATCTCCGAGAGCCGCGGCAGCTCGTTGCACAAAAATATCGCCAACTAAAAGCACTTCGCCAGGAATTTCAGGAATTATCTGCGGCCCAAGAATCGCGGCAAAGAGAAATCGCTCTACTCACTTTTGAACAAGAAGAACTGAATACGATTCAGCCCAAAGTCGATGAGTTAAATCAATTATACCAAGAGCGCGATCGTTGGAGCCATGTACAAAATCTGCAAGAATTTGCTCAAAGCGTAACCGATTCTCTCTATGATACCGAAGGATCTGCGATAGAGCAGATCGGTCGATTATTGAAAGATGCCCATCATTGGCAAGCCATAGATCCGAATCTGGAGGAACTTTCCACCCACTTGAATCACCTCAATAGCGAAATTCGTGATATAGTCCATTGGGCAAGAAATTATGGAGAAAAACTAGAATCGAATCCAGAACGGCTAGAAGCGATTGAGAAAAGAATCGATATATTGAGAAAACTGGAGATGAAATATAAAAAGCCGTTAAATGAGATCATTGCTTATCAATCATCACTAGCGGAGCGATTATCGTTGCTAGAGCAAAAAGAGAATAATCTCGATGAACTACGCCGCAATATTCAGAAAGAATTCTCTGAGTTGAAACAGCTCGCACAATCGCTCAGCGCGGCACGGTTTGCTGTTGCTGAACGGCTCGCTAGTACCGCCCAGGGACATCTCACCGATCTAGGAATGCCCTTTGCCAAAATCGAAGCCAATCTAAAAACGATCCCCGCCGAGAACGATCCCTTCACTGCTGCAATTTCTGAAGATGGTTGCGACCAATTCGAACTAATGCTCTGCCCTAATCCGGGAGAACCAAGCATGCCTTTACGTAAAATAGCTTCAGGAGGCGAACTATCTCGAACCATGTTGGCTCTCAAGACCGTTTTAGCAACTCATGATCAGATAAGCACTTTAGTATTCGACGAAATCGATGCCAACGTCGGTGGTCGGTTGGGAGATATTCTCGGACAAAAATTGGCTAAATTAGGCCAGACTCATCAAGTGATTTGCGTCACTCATCTGCCTCAGGTCGCGGCCTATGCCAAAAACCACTTCAGTATTCGTAAACGTTTAAAGAGCAAAAGGACTTCGACAACCATTCATCCATTGATCGAAGATTCCGATCGTATCGAAGAACTGGCCAACATGCTTCGCGGGGAATCTCGGAGTGAAACCACCCGCCAAGAAGCTCGAGAAATGCTAGAAAATGCTCGGAAAATCGCAGAAAAATCTACAAAACAGATATCGAAACGAGAATGAAAAGCCCCTCGAAAAGATCTATTTAGGTCAAGCATAATCTCTATCGAGTACTGATTTTCTCAAAATCGATATATTACAGCCTGGTTAAAATCGAGGAGTTGGCCGCTCCCATTTTGCGTCATAATCAAGAGAAAATAATTTCTGAATCGCTTCGGCTCTCCCAGGGCCATCTTTTTCTAAAATCTCTAACCCTTTTTGGATTTTAGCCATATTTACATCTAGATTACTCCCTTGAGTACTCGCTTGGGCCGATTCACCCCCACGATCTAAGCGATCAAGAATAGCAGCAAGATCTAATAATTTTGCACGGGCCTCGAGAAAATAGAGGCTCACCACCTCTTTCGCAGCTAATGGTTTCATGGTTTATCCATTCAATTTGAATAATATATCTTCGAGTTCAATACGCAAAAATAAGATCGGATCAGGTATTGAACTTATTTATAATGACTTCTTTTTGACAATCTCTTTATGCAAGGAAATTCCGATTAGAAGGGATTAGGAATTTTGGTAAATTTCTGTTTTATTTCTAGCGGAATCAGATGATTCATTCCCCCCGATTGCAACCCGTTAAAATCGATCGTTACCCAAGCAAACCCGAGCTGGCGAAAAAAATCCACGAGCTGAGAGCGCAAAGGATCGATTGCAAATCTTGGAATCTGATCGATCGGAATTTCAATTCGAGCTAAATCATTTTCATGCAAACGAACCCGGCAATTGGTAAGTCCTTGATCGACCAACCATGCTTCCGCTGCTTCGATTTTTGCCACACGATCGCGCGTTACCATGACCCCAGGAACAATTCGAGACGATAAACAGGGAGAAGCAGGTTTGTCGGCGTTGGGCAATTGCCAATAAGAGGCTAGCTCCCGAATTTCTGCTTTTCTAAATCCGACTTCAATTAAAGGGTGGCGGATCCCTAATTCCGCAGCAGCGGTTAAGCCAGGTCGATAATCGCCAAGATCATCTAAATTGGCACCACTACAAATAATCCATTGCGAATCCGTAGATAGTTCCTTACTTATCCTTTGATAAAGAGTACTCTTACAAAAATAACATCGAGACCCATCGTTCTGGAGATAGCTCGGGTTTTGAAATTCATCGGTTGAGACGATCCGATGTTCAATACCTATCTCTTGGGCAATCTGAATACAAGATTCTATTTCGCTTCTAGGAACACTGGGGCTATCTGCCGTAATGGCAATGGCCTTGTAAGCATCTCTCTTCCCATTGTTCGATGAGGTTGAAGAAAACCGATTAGCTTCCTCCACCGCTAGATAAGCGGCTTTGGCTACCACGGTACTATCGACCCCACCACTAAAAGCAATCGCCATATGCTTAAATTGCTTCAGATGAGTTACCAATTTATCCGATAATTGATTCATTCGATCCGTTCAAAAAAATTAAATCTAGATATTAACAAAACCAAGAATGTCAGGGAAGATTCTAGTGCTAAAAAATACTGAACTAAAATTACAGCACTAAAAATTACGGTGCTATAAGTTTTTTACAAGCTGCACCGATAACGGACAATTCTTTATCGGAAAATTCACCTGCTCGATAAGAAAAATTCGCCATTACTTTTTTCTGTTTAAATAAAAGGATCGTCAATTCAGCTTCGGGTTTAATTTTATAAGCTGGTGGCCCATCGGCATCGTCAAAAATTCCGACAGGGATTTTTTTCAGCCCTTGTTCCTTCGCCCAGGTCGTTAAGGCATCCAGCACAACCGTTTTTTCACCCAGAACCGTCAACCAACTTCTTGCAACTTGTTTATCTGGGGTCTTTGACTCCTTGGAGATAAACTGATCGATACTACTCAGCACTTTCGCGACAGGCTGATTCAACTTGCGCGTAAAGACAATAATCCCTGGATCATCTCCGGTTTCACAAATGTAGCAAGTCTGTTTGCCGCGGTCTGGTCCCGTAGCAATCAAAAAACTGTAAGGGCCAGGACGAGCGCCTATGGATAGGCTCGAGTTCAAAGGTTTGGTATTCTTTGAACGCGGAGTTGGCTCCGAGAAACTCGGTTCCTCACTGGCTTGAATCTTTCCGAAAACCAGAATAAGAAGCATCGAAAATAGCATCCAAAGCGACAACTCCTTTTTTCTGGCGATAAACGATCTAATCAACATATTTTTTTGGACAGGCATTACCGATTCTCCATAGGGATAATTTTAGAAGAAGAATTAGAAGATGGAATCGTTTGCTTAATAACTCCTTTTTCCAAACCTTTTTCAGGAACAGCACCGGTGGAAACGGCACCTGAAGCATTTTGAGTCGTTGGGGATTTTATCTGACCTGCTATCCGCTTTGTCAACCGATCCAATCGAGAACGCAGCAAAAAATAATCGCTTTCGCTGGCCTTGGGCCAACAGCGCCGCGCGAGCAATTCATACTGTTGCGATTCATCTTCACGATGGAGTTTCTCGCACAAAGCTCGCAAGCCCAATGCCCCCATAATACTGCGAGCATCGTGTGCCAATGCTTCTAGAAAAGCCTCTTCCGCTGTGGCATCATTGCCTGCTTCCAAGGCGCCCAAGCCCCAAGATTCCATCCAATAAGACCCCATCCCCCAAGCATGGCTATTAAAATCATTTTTTGTTTGATTCACCACTTCTTGCAACAATTTCAATCCCGCTTCACCTTGATTTTGCTGGCATAACCAGCGCCCTTGCAGTTCGCGTAAGCGCAAATCCAACAATTTTGCGTTGCGATGACCTCGCT
>JAKBAI010000274.1 GCA_021809185.1 Planctomycetota bacterium | reverse complement strand
AAAAAAGACTCTCCCACTAAGAAAAAAATGGAAGGGGCCCCTTCACCAAAATTGGTTCCTCTCAAAAAATAATATCTAAAATTAGCCGGACTAATTTTCTATAACCCGCTATTGAATGATTTCAAAACCGAGAGAGCATTTTACAAAGTACTCATCTCTGTTTTTTCATTAACCATTTCCTAGAGTGATTGAAACCTCTTTCGAAGCAATCGAACAATTTCTCTATCAACATTATTAGAAATCAAGAATTTTTAGATTGGTAGATGCCATCTTATTTAATCTTGTTATAACAATGCCAACCGACCAACATCCGATAAAAACGATTCCAAGCGAAATCGATCAAAAATCGGATAAATAAAAAAAATAGATTCCATAAACTCATGCAAGAAAATCCTCTCCCCGTTTCAGATCACCCTAAACTCACTTCAACATTGATCATCAGCTCGTTAATTGCTGCATTAGGGGGTCTACTCTTTGGCTTTGATACAGCAGTTATTTCCGGAGCCAATGATCAACTCAAAAACCAATTTCAGCTCAATGAAAAAGAATTGGGTTTTACGGTGGCCATCGCCATGTTGGGTACCATCATCGGTTCGATTGGTGCAGGGAGACCAAGCAATATCTGGGGGCGAAAAGTTGTTTTATTGGTAATGGCCTTTTTCTATTTTATATCGGCTCTGGGCTGCGCCTTGGCTTGGGATTGGTATTCGTTACTATTCTTCCGATTACTGGGAGGAGTAGCCGTAGGGGGTGCCTCGGTAGTTTCGCCCCTATACATAACAGAAATATCCCCAGCTTACTATCGTGGTCGCTTAGTTGGGATCCAACAATTCAATATCGTTTTGGGGATTCTCCTTGCTTTTTTATCGAATTATTTAATTGGTCTGCAATCTCTGGGGAAAGAGGAATGGCGCTGGATGCTGGGGGTGCAAATGATCCCTTCGATTCTTTTCTTTATCTTTTTATTTCCTATTCCCGAAAGCCCGCGTTGGCTGGTAATGAAAAATAGGTTAAGCGATGCCAAAGATGTCCTGACCCGAATTGGTGTGCACTCAGAAAAAATAGAAACTGAGCTAGAGGCCATTCAAAAATCTTTAGGTAACAGCTCACAAGATCACCACCAATCGGTCTTGCGATGGGTCTATCAGAAACCGTTATTTCTTGCCTTGATGTTAGCAATGTTCAATCAATTATCCGGGATCAATGCTGTACTATATTACGCACCAACAATATTCGAAAAAGCAGGAGCGGGCAAAGATTCTTCGTTATTGCAAGCGGTAGCAATCGGCTCGATCAATCTCCTTTTTACCCTCTTGGCTATGCTGGTGATCGATCATTTGGGGAGAAAGAAATTAATGATTATCGGCTCTATCGGTTACATCACTAGTTTAATAACTACTGCCGGGGCATTCTACTGGTATCGAGATGGGTTTACGACGTTTGGTTCTTCCTTGGTATTGATCAGTCTACTCGTTTTTATCGCTTCTCATGCCGTTGGGCAAGGAGCCATTATCTGGGTTTATATAGGGGAGGTGTTCCCGAATAAAGTTCGTGCTCAGGGTCAATCATTCGGTAATTCGGTTCACTGGATCATGGCCACGATTATAACCTTTATTTTTCCCAGTTTTGCCTCTTATTCCCCTTATCTAGCCTTTAGTTTTTTTGCTTTGATGATGGTATTTCAATTGATCTGGACTCTCGTTTTAATGCCAGAGACCAAAGGAATCCCTCTAGAACAACTCCAAAAACATCTAGGGGTTGATCAGTGAAAGTTGTGAAAAGCGAGTGCAGATCGGAATTACTTATTTTGCAACTTCTGCTTCTTCGATTGTTCTTTGAAGAACCGCACGATCAACCCAGGGGTTTCAGATGGGAAGGAATGAGGCCCCGGATAGATTAAGGAAACAAACGTGGCATGGCATCGGGATGGATATATAGTTCCGACAATCTGACCTTCTTTGGCCCAAGGCTTGCCTGTTTCCTCGCATTGATTGAGTTTGCGAACTAATCCCATCATCTTTTCTTGCCATCTAAATAAAACGATCGGGTCTTTTTCTCCGGCAACATGTAAAATAGGGAGTGGGGAAAATTTCAAGAAACTCTTTTCAATAATCGCGGCCCCAGAAGGAGCTACCGCTGTTAACTGAGTCCATCTTTCCCCCCACAATAAATAAGTAAAAGCCCCGCCATTCGAATGCCCGGTTGCGTAAATTCGGTTACGATCGATCGGGTATTCTTTTTTCAAACTCGATAAAACTACATCAAAAAAATGCAAGTCCCTATCTTGTTGCTCCCCCTTCGCAAATTGCCACCCATTGCGTTTACCTTCCAGATCGGTTATTCGACCCGGAGTAGGTAGTCCTTGCATGTAAACCACACATGCTTCCGGCCATAGCCGGTGAATTTTGAATTGATTTGCACTATTCCTCATACTCCCGCCATGACCATGAAAAACAAATACTAATGGCATCTCTTCTTCCTTTCCTTTCTGCTTTAGATCATGGATCGCATTTTTTCCTTCATCTTCTCTAACTTGTCTTACGTCAGGAATATAGATAAGGGCCTGGCGCTCCTTGTCGTCCACTTTCCAAACACGTACTTTTAAGGACTTATCTTTGTTTTTTTCTTGGAGCTTTTTTTGAGTCTTTTCTTGGGCTTGGCAAACCGATTGAAGAGAAGAATCTAAGGAGACAGATAACCAGCATAAAAGTAAGCATTCAGCTAAAATATATTTCATTGTGTACTCTTTAAAAATGGAATGTGTTGTAATCGGTTAAACCCTTTATCAGTCAATTATTTTGTAACAGATCACTTAAATTCGCTTATGGCAAAACGATTCTATATAAAACCGGTTTTTATAAAATAACCCCATGATCAAATAGTAATTACATATTTAGAGATTACATCTACCGATTTTCGATTCATATGTTTGATTTTTCTTTTGCAAAAATAAAAGATTCGCTGAGGAAAATGGTCCAAAGAGAAAAGAATCGTCTAGAATAGATAGGAAGTAAAAACTAGGGTTTGGAAAAATCAAAATGGTATTCTTATCGAAAATTTATACACGATCGGGAGACGAGGGTCAAACCGGTCTGGGTAATGGACAACGAGTCTGGAAAAATTCCCTACGTGTACAATCTTATGGCGAGGTGGATGAACTGAATTCGGTTCTGGGAATCGTGCTTATTCAAGAGAATTGTCCCGAAAAGGATCTATTGAAAAAGATCCAAAACGATCTCTTTGATCTCGGAGCCGATCTCTGTTTTCCAGAAGAGAAAGAGGAGAAAACATCTTCCTCATTGCGAATTATTGAATCTCAGGTAATACGATTGGAACAGTCGATTGATCGACTGAATGAGCCATTGCCCCCCTTAAAGAGTTTTATCCTGCCTGGCGGCAGTCAAGCTGCTGCATTTTTGCATCTGGCCCGAACCATCTGTCGCCGGGCAGAACGGTCGCTGATTGCTTTGCATCAGATAGAGCCGGTCAATCCCTTCGCCATACAATATTTAAATCGACTTTCAGATCTGATATTCGTTCTGACACGAGTCGCGAACCAAAATGGAGAAAAAGATATTTTATGGCAACCAGGGAACAATCGCTAATTTTCAACATAGTAGTTGTAAAATAGAAGTAGTAAACGGTCAGAAACGTTAGTTGATTTCTTAGTTTTAATCGAATAAAAATGATTGAATCTAGCAAAAATCGATCTTCGGTCATAGGTCGGCTAGCTCCATCGCCAACTGGGAAGCAACATCTAGGTAATGCGCGGACATTTCTCATTGCCTGGTTATCGGCCCGGAGTCGAAATGGAATCATTCATTTACGTATCGAAGATATCGATTCTCCTAGGATCGTTGCTGGTGGTACCGAGCTATTAGTTCAAGAGCTAACCTGGCTCGGCTTGGATTGGGACGGTCCGATTGTTGTGCAATCCGAGCGATTAAACTTATATGAACAGGCCCTGTTGAGCTTACAACAAAAAGAATTGGTTTATCCTTGTACCTGTAGCCGATCCGATATTTTACACGCTGCTTCCGCCCCACATCTTGAACATGAGGCCCCGCCCTATCCTGGAATTTGTGCTCACCGCTTTGTTCGAGATGCAACAGATTTGCGAGATTGCCCTTTTTCTTGGAGACTGCGAACCGAACCGTTTCAAGACTTTTATGATTCATTCCTTGGACCTGTCAAGACTAGCGAACTTGGCTATGGAGGCGATTTCGTCATCTGGAAAAATTCGAAAACCCCTTCGTATCAGCTCGCCGTTGTGGTCGATGATGCAGCGATGGGAATTAATGAAGTTATTCGCGGTGATGATCTCATCCCTTCAACCCCTCGGCAACTCAGGTTATTTGATCTTCTCCAACTCCCCGCTCCAAAATATTGCCATGTACCACTCGTCAAGGGGATCGATGGAAAACGGTTGGCCAAGCGGCATGGGGATATTCAGCTCGATTTATTTCGAAAGGAAAAAATTTCTGCTGAATTTTTACTCGGTTTTCTGGCTTGGTCGCTGGGTTGGCTTGCCAAAGCTTCTCCTATCTCTGCTCGAGAATTGCTTTCTTGCTATAACCTTCATACCATCCCTAAAGACCCATTCGTAATCCAACCCAATTGGATGGAGGATTTAAAGAATGGAAAATACCCGGCAAGATGTCATGAAACCTATGAAGCAGGCCTCTCATAAAATCTGCGGATTAGAATTGTCACCCATTTGGGTGGTAGATAACCTATCTATATAATTGCAATAGGATCGTAGGTTATAGAAATCGGAATCGCTATGCGAATTTTATTATTATCAGATATTCATGCGAATTATGCTGCTATTCAAGCACTCGAAAACTCCGGCGAGAAATACGATGTATTAATCTGTCTGGGGGATATTGTCGATTATGGCCTGGAACCTGTTGAATCGATCACTTGGGTTCGTAACAAAGCGAACTATGTTGTCCGCGGCAACCACGATCATGGCGTTGCTCAAAAAGTAATGATTCAAGGAATCGAAGGGTTTCGCTATCTAACCGGAATCACTCGGCAACTAACCATTCCCATGATAGGCAACGAAGAACGAAACTATCTCAATTGCTTGCCAACGACCCTGTGGGCGAACCTTGGTGGTAAACGCTTTCTCTTTTGCCATGCTACCCCCAGAGACCCGATGGATGAGTATGCTCCCCCAGAAATCGAATTCTGGAAACGGCGTTTACCCCTCTTTGCCCCCGACTATATATGCGTAGGCCACACTCATCATCAATATATTTTGAATGTTGGACAAACCACTATTATCAATCCTGGCAGTTTGGGCCTCCCACGAGATGGAGATGCACGCGCAGGTTACGTTATCCTAGATGATAACAAAGCCGAAATGAAAAGAATCGAATATGATATCGACTCGACGATAAAAAAATTGCGTTCTTCCTCTCTTCCCGAAGGGGCCAAAGAGATGCTAGAAGAGGTATATCGCACAGGTAAATTGACCAAAAGAACCCCCTAAAATCAACTACCTAAAATCGATTCGCGCGAGATTTGTCATTCGCGCGAATTAGAAAAATAAATCCACTAGCTTGCCATGACCTTCGCCAGGACTGCTTCTCCGACTTCCTTAGTGGTTGCTTTGCCACCTAAATCTGGAGGAAGGACTTTTGCCTCTTTCAAGAGAGCTGCTACTGCATTATGAACGCAATGAGCTGCGTTTGGTTCTCCTAAGTGATGGAGCATTAATACCGTAGTAAGAATGGCCGCTAAAGGATTTGCAATTCCTTTACCAGCAATATCGGGTGCAGAACCGTGGACCGGTTCAAACATGCTTGGGAATTTTTTCTCTGGATTGATATTAGCGCTAGCCGCAAGCCCCAAACTGCCCGTAATCACAGCACTCAGATCGGTTAATATATCTCCAAAGAGATTACTAGCTACGACAACATCAAAACGTTCTGGCCTGCGGACAAAGTCCATTGCGGCAGCATCGACCAATAGCGACTGAACCGTAACATCTGGGTAATCCTTGGCAACCTCTTTGCAAACACTATCCCAAAAAACCATCCCAAAAGCCATGGCATTCGATTTGGTA
>JAKBAI010000273.1 GCA_021809185.1 Planctomycetota bacterium | reverse complement strand
ATATACAAGATTCTAAAATTTCTGTACCAAAAGAATCTAAGTCGACTTCAAAAAACTCCTCCGATAACAACGTGGTGAGCAAAACAGGCAAGCAAGCCTCTAAAGAAGAAAAAGCCTCTAAAGAAGGAAATACTCCTAAAGAAGAAAAAGCATCTAAAGATGATTCTTCAACAACTAAATCTGTACCCTCAAAATTGACAGCAGGGGCTAGTGATCATGTGATGTTTGGAGGAACTCCCTCACGGAACATGGTCAATCTGATTGACAAGAACATCTCTGCAAAATTTACTCTTGCAGACAATCTAAAATGGAAATCTCAAGTCGGTTCACGTGCCTATGGAGGCCCTATCATCGTAGCAGGAAAAGTTCTTTGTGGTACGAATAATGAAAATCCCCGCAATCCACGAGATCGAGGTAAAGCGGGACCTAACTCCAAAGAAGGCCCCCCCATTGATAAAGGGGTTGTCATGTGTTTCAACGAAGCTGATGGTAACTTCCTTTGGCAAGCAGTTCATGATAAGCTCCCTTCCGGGATGGTAAACGATTGGCCGCACGAAGGGGTTTGTTCTACTTCTTGTGTGGTCGATAACATGGTCTATTATGTTACAAATCGTTGCAGTGTGGTCTGTTTAGATCTGAATGGGTTAAAGGATGGCAACCAAGGGGTTCAGAAAGAAAAATACGCAACCACCACGGATGCCGATATCCTCTGGGAATACGATATGATGAAGGAACTGAACGTGTTTCCACATAACATGGCTGCATGTTCGCCTTTAGTTGTTGGTGACATTATCTTCGTTACTACGGCCAATGGAGTTGATGAAAATCATATCAATATCCCCTCTCCAGAATCCCCTAGTTTTATTGCTCTCAACCGCAAAACAGGGAAACTTTTGTGGAAAAGTAATCTTCCTGGCCGTTCGATCATGCATGGTCAATGGTCGAATCCTACCTATGGGGTAATCAAAGGTAAAGCTCAAGTCATCTTTCCTGGAGGAGACGGTTGGTTATATAGCTTTAAACCAGAGACGGGGGATTTAATTTGGAAATTTGATGCCAATCCGAAAGATGCCCGATATGATCTGGGTGGTAAAGGAACGAAGAGTGATTTCATCGGAACCCCCGTGGTTTATAAAGATCGAGTCTATATCGGCACTGGACAAGATCCCGAACACTATGAGGGGATTGGTCACTTCTGGTGTATCGATGGTAGCAAAGAAGGGGATATTTCTCCCGATTTAGTCGAGGATTCACGAAGCGAAACATTCAAAATCAAGAAAAACCCTAATAGCGGTGCTATCTGGGAATACGGCGGCAAAGAAACTCGAGCGAACGCCAAACGGGACTATGTTTTTGGACGAACCATGAGTACCGCTTGCATTGTCGATGATATTATCTACATCTCTGAATTAGCTGGGTATCTCCATTGTATCGATGCCAATACTGGCAAAAAATACTGGCAATATGATCTGAAAAGTTCCATTTGGGGTTCTGCTTATTATGCAGATGGGAAAGTCTTTATTGGCAACGAAGATGGCGATCTCTTTGTCTTCAAACATGAGGCTAAACCTCAAGTTTTAGATGAGGTTCAAGAAGCTGTTAAAGCTAAATCGGATAAAGAAACCAATCTTATTCTCAAACAAACTCGAGAAAAAGTAGCCAAACAATACTTGTTGAATAAAACTTCCTTAGAGGAAGCGATTCGATCTACCCCCATTATTGCAAATGGAACTCTCTATATTCTTACAGAAAAAAACATGATGGCTTTGAAAGTGAAGTAATTCATTTCTACTTTCAACCACCAATCGTTGAGTAACTAATCTGATTCATTGATTTATCCCAGATAGGCAAACGAATGTTTCTATGCGATCTGGGATTTTTCATTTTAAAGTAGGTATCTACTCTAGGATAATACTTGGATTATTAAAAATTCGAAAATCTCTATAACTTGCCCATTCTATAAGTAAAATCAAAGGTTGAAACTTCGAAAATTATCTCAAAATACCCTATCGATTTTAGATTCTTTAGTTCCCTTAAACTCTAAAACTTACTTCGTTTTTCCATTTTATCAAAGTTCGCAAACGATCTCGTCTTGCTTGAATGAACTTTTCTCGCTAAGATCATTTTGCTCGTTTGAGCATTTACAAATACATGATCGATAAAAACGCGGCTCACGAAAGTTTAACTGGAACCAAACGGATCCAAGTAATGTGTTGCTAGTAGAAAAATTGATTTAAGATAGTTTACTCTGACCAAAGATAATAAAATGAAGAACTCTATGATGTCAATTAGTTGGAAACAAACTCTAAGCTGGTATCTACTTTTGTTGGGGATTGTTTGCGGTCAGGGCGCAGTAACGATTCATTGGCTCGGGGGATGGCAGAAACTAGATCAAGTTTGGAATGAAAGTCCTCTACTTTCTGGCGACCACCCCATCCATTTTTATCATGGAAAGTTAGGGGCCGCGAGCTGGATTCATATGGGGAGTTCTTCCTGTTACGATCCGACCTTCCAGATCGGTTATCCCAAAACTCCTGTCTACGATCCTGGATCCCGAATGGCAGAATGCTTCCTCCTCGTGAGTGGAACCCATCCTATGGCAGGATATAAAATAGGAGTACTAAGTTTGGGACTTTTAGTCCCTATCGCTTTCGCTTTGATGAGCTACGGTCTAATGTTTCGCGCAGGGGCATGTTGTCTTAGCGCCTTACTTGCCAGCTGGCTCTGGTGGACTCCAGGAATTCACGAATTGATCGAACAAGGCGCTACCGACTTGATCATTGGAGCCATTTTTGCTGGGATTCATTTATGTTGGTGGATCCGCTTTTCTGAAGAACCGTGGATTCATTCCTGGGGAGTTCTCACCCTATCAGCAATTGGCTTATGGTATACCCAACCGTGGCTCGGAATGACTCTTTTCCCGGCTATTTTGTGCTGGTATCTTTGGGTTGCTTACCGGCATGGAATCGCTTGGCATTTATCGGTTTGGGCCTGCACAGCGATGACTCTACTTGCCAACTGGAACGGGATTACAGATTGGTCACGTTATACCTTACCAATGCTGGCCGATCCAGAAAATTCCCACCATTCCCTTTTAACGATCAATGAATTTCTCAATTACAAAAAATGGCTTCCTTCGGATCGTATCTCAATGATACTCGAAGGGATCGGCTTGATAGGACTAATCGGGATGATTTGGCGGCATGGCTCCGCTAGTTATCTGATATCGACCGGTGGCGCCGCTTTTGCAGCGATAAGCTTTATGTGTAATTGTGTACAATCAATCCCGAACTTTGGTAATCGGCCTATTATCACTCTGATGCCCTTGCTATTTGTTTGCCCGGCTAGTTATCTTTTGACTTCCTTTGCACAACGGCTCTCCACAAATCTAAGTGGTAAGTTCTGGGGATTTTTTTGGATTACATCGATCTTAGCCGCTATCTTTGTCTGGACGCAAAGCTGGCAAATAATCGTTCGAATGAAAGAGATCAATATCGGTTATAGTGACCAGCAAAAAGCTATTATAAAGCAATTAAAAGAACTCCAGTGCCCCTCATTGGCCGAATCGAGCAATTCATTTGGTAGATTATTGTGGGAAGATGAGCGCGAAGATAATATTTGTCCGGTGCTTTTGCCCGCGGAAACAAATTTAGCGTTTGTGGGCGGCTTGGATAGGTCTGGGGTACTTGAACATAGTTCTATACATTTATGCGAAGGGTATTTGAGCAAAAAAAGAATCGCAGATTGGACCGATGCGGAGCTTCAGAGATATTTTGCCCAATATAATATTCGCTGGATAATGGCAGCATCAGAAAATACCAAGGCACGCCTTGATCATTTGTCGCTCGTCAAAAAGCATGACTTGAATTCACTAGGGGATCACCGAATATTATATGAGGTGAATCGTGCAGGTACTTTGTTGCTAAAAGGGTCGGCAAAAGTGGTTCAAGTCGATTGGCAGCGAATTGCCTTAGCTGACGTTGTACCGAATGAGTATGGAGAGATTATTTTAAGTCTTCATTATCAAGAAGGTTGGCGAATCGCCCCACCTTATGTACAAATGGATAAAGCGAATTTAGATGTCAATCATAATATCCCGTTTATCCGCTTAAAGTTACCTGGTCCAGTTGGAAGATTGACACTAGTCTGGGAAAATCGATAAATCATTGAAAAAAGTTTTTTGACTCAATGGCTGATCTCCAGAATATCATTTATTTAGAAATTCGTACCCGAATACGATTTCTTAGTAAATAGACAATGGCTCTCAAAGTGTATATTAACTGTCTTATAGTGGGTGGATTAGCTCTGTTTCGAGGAGGAATGTAACTAAAACCTATTGACTACACCTCTTTAATCTGAGATGTGGTACAATACGTATTCTTGCTTGTCCCTAAGTTTCATGCTAGAATTCACTATTCCTCTTACTTAGACAAAAAGAAGTAAATAAGATTTCTAAGAAACGTCGCCGCTTCTCTAAATGAAATCTCTCCGCATTGATTTTAAAGATTCACCTTAAAATTTTTGAAGAGTTTTTTTGATTGAGTGTCCCAAATAGCATAGATCTTCAACAGCGAACGGTGAATCGATAATCTAAGTTTTGAACCGCAGTTAAAGCAATCCTTCTGTCTCTGGGAAGCCATACATTAAATTGAAATTTTGTATCGCGACCCCACTCGCTCCGCGGATTAAATTATCTTCCGCAGCAGTTATCACTAATAACTCGCGAACTCGATATAAAGTTATATCGACAAAATTAGTAAAAGCCGAATCTTTCGTGGAGATAGGATTGGTGCGAATTCTTATAAAAGATTCCTGGCGATAAAAATCTCGATAAAGTTCGAACCAATCTCGCAGTTCTTTGACACAGGAAGGTTTGACATAAATAGTAGAAAAAATTCCACGATCCATCGGGATGAGATGCGGTGTAAAAGTGACCTGGATCGGTCGCTTGGCGACATCACTTAGTGCTTGTTCGATTTCCGGAGTATGACGATGAGTTCCGACACCGTAAGCAGAGACCGCTTCGTTACATTCTGGAAAATGAAAATTCAATTTAGGGGACCGACCCGCACCAGAAACTCCGGATTTACTATCGATAATGATACTCGATTCATCGATCCATTTCCCTTGAACCAGGGGTGCCAATGCTAAAATAGCTGTTTGCGGGTAACAGCCCGGATTGGCAATAAGATTTGTATTTGTGATCGAGGGACGATAAATTTCAGGAAGACCATAAACCGCACTGCTCAGATTGGTTTGATCTTCGTGCGGATGACCATACCATTGCAAATATTGATTTGGATCGCGCAAACGATAATCGGCACTGAGGTCGATCACACGAATCCCTGCTGCGAGGATTTCAGGAATTACGGCCATGCTGGCACCATGGGGTAGACAGCAAAAAACGCAGTGCACATTATGCGCAAGGAGTGACTGGATCTGATACTTTTCGCAGCGCAGCTCAAGCCGATTGGACAAGCGTGGATGCACCTCGTCAAGCAACGGTGTTTCATCTTGCCGACTTGTTACTACTGCTATTTTAACTTGCGGATGCCGCAATAACAGCTGAATCAATTCTAAGGCGGTATAACCCGATCCTCCTAAAATCGCAATATTGATCACGTCTTCTCCATCTTTGAAATCCTAAAGAACTTTTATTATACAAAAAAAACACTATTTTGCTCTATTTTTTTCGTTCTTCTCCATTCATGTATTTTATCGATTCTCCTTATCATGATCAATGTCAATCATTGATCGGCAAATGTGGGTATGGGAGAAGCATAGCTAAATTGGTTTCTCCCTTCTCATCCTTTTGCCACCGTTCAACCCAGTTCTCATAAGCACACGGGCTGATGAAAGACTCTGGCACAGGTTCGATTTCTTCACGATAATCCGATGGGACGCGCGAACTAAAAATGTAATTGTTGAGAGAAGATATTGAACGATCTGCAAAGTCTTCTCCTTGTGGTTGAGTAATTCCATATTTATTCATGCTATCCCTCTCTTGATCCAGAGATCCATTCGAGGTTGAATGCTGAGAGATTAGCTTATCTTCTCTCTTATAGTAGTTTTGACTCGTTAAATTAATCT
>JAKBAI010000272.1 GCA_021809185.1 Planctomycetota bacterium | reverse complement strand
CAAATATCCCGAAGAACCGTTCAACCGCCGAGAAAATGGAACCATGAATTACATCAAACGCCTCGTCGGATTAGGAGGCGAAACTCTAGGCATTTACGGCGGGGATTTATATGTTAATCGCAAAATCGATTATTCCGATCCAGAGAAATATAGAAAACCAAAATCCAAGAACGATCTTTGGAAGATCGAATATACCTACAAAGACGATTCAGATGCGATAGATAGTTTTAATCGCGGGGAATTTGATTTGATTCGTAAGTCACCCGCAGAGATTCTTGCGGTTAAAACCATCGTATTCGATCTGGACCATGCTCCTAAACAATCATCCGAAAAAACGGTGCGTTGGCAACCCTCGCTCAATAATGGGGATGGTTGGGAGATTAAAAACAAAGGGTTTACTCATAGCGGCCCATTCGGCTGGATCAAATATCATCATTACGCCCCAGGCTGGGAACAACCTAACGAACTCACCCCTAGTTTTGTTGATGATTTTGTGGGATACAATCGCCGAGATACCGATCATTGGGTTAGAGATTTATTACTTCAATGCCAGATAATGCCCAAACAAGCTGATGCAGAAATAGTTCTTGAACTCGTTCGCTATGATGAATCCTATCGAGCAAAATTCAAAAATCAGATTTGTCAATTATCGCTCATAAGCGAAGAGAATGGGAGGCCAAAAGAAACCATCCTTGCTGAGGCCAAAGTCGAACTTAGTAATATAGAACCCAGCAAAGTGTGGTTTGCCAATTTCGATTCCCGACTCACACTTTGGGTCAACGGTTTAGTCATCAACTTTGGCAAACCGGTTGATTTGAAACCTAACGTCAAGCGGATCGAAACGGTCGACGAACGCTTAACTTGCCCCGTTCGTATAGGTGTTCAGGGCGATGTTCAATTTAGCCATGTAAGTATCTGGCGTGATATTTATTATCTGGTAAACACGAACGGATCTCAACTTCGAATCGATCATCAATCTTCTCGATCCGAACATTCTCTGCCGGTTGATCCTACCACAGAACTAACGACGATGTATGTTCATCCTAATCACTTACTCTGTATGGGGGACAATAGTGCATTTAGTCTCGATAGCCGAAGTTGGGGGACCGTCCCAGAACGCCTACTTCTTGGCAAAGCGGTGCTGGTTTATTGGCCTTACTATCGATTCGGGCTTATAAAATAGTTCCCTTTTTGTATAATTATATTCAATAGGATTAAACTCAACATGATTAAGTTCAATAGGAAATAAAAAAGATATTTTTTCATTATCGCATTAACCAGCTGGTATTTGAAGGATAAATTGCAGGCAATGAACCAACAATCTGACTCGAACGAAACTAGGGCTGCTCACTCCGAAGGGTCTGGGAAAATTGAGATTCGAGTACGCTATGCAGAAACAGATCAGATGGGGTTTTTACACCATGCCAATTATCTGGTTTACTTTGAACAAGCAAGAACCGAATTATTACGCTCCGCAGGTCTAACTTATAAAACATTAGAGGAAGCCGGGTTCTTGCTAGTATTAACGAAAGCAGAAGTTCGTTATCGCTTACCTGCCCGCTATGATGATTTGCTCACCATAGCCACTCAAGTAATACGAACGACACCCGTTCGAATCGAGCATCGATACGAGGTCTATCGAGATTCTCATCTTCTTGCGGAGGGGACAACCACTCTAGCCTGTATCGATCGTCAAGGAAAAATCCAAGCATTGCCCGAATGGTTTATGAATCGAATTGGTAAAAGCACCTAACCTCAAAACAGGGACAAACGATTCTCGTAATAGTCTTGAATTTAGAGGCGAAATTTGATGCGATTTTAGAGGCAAATCATCGGAGTTAAACTATTGCAATCACACCATAAAAAAATTCGAGTCGAAAGATGAGAGCATTCTGGATCAAGAGAGTTTTACCCTTTTTTTTTACTTCGTTGCCTCTTTTATTTGCAGCTTGTGTGTTAGCTGCCATACCCCCCGCTGCCCTGCGTGATTATCTGGAAAGAATTCGAACATCCCCCTTAGATTGGGTTATTCTCGGCTCTGGGTCACTTTTTTTCTTGGTTCAATTGAGGATTTCCGTTCAAGCTCTGACCTGGCAACAAGACGATTTTCATATCGCCAGTGATCGCTGGTTATCACAATTAGCTCAAACCGCGGAATGGTTCCCCCTGCTAGGATTGATCGGGACAGTGGCCGCCATTCTGCAAACGTTTAGTTCTATCTCGTCAAGCGCGGTAACACCGCAAGAGATCATCAGAAAATACGCACCGGCGATAACCGCAACCGGCGGCGGCTTATTAATGGCTCTGATCAATATTCTCCCGTCCTGGACGGTATCGATCGGCCGTGAACTAATTCGCAATATCATTATGTCTTCCGATCCCCCTACTATGATGCACTACCAAATCAGCAACTCTCATCCGATTAACCCTCACCCGATTAGGCAAGATTAAGTAAATTCATTATTTAGAAATTCGAGGATTTCTTGATTTCAATTGGACAATCATCATGATTCATCCCCCGCGCAGAAGTGTCACTCGATTTTTTGTCCCTTTCATCGATGTTCTCATTCTTCTATTCTGTATTTTTTTATTAATGCCTTTCGTGCAGTCTACTGCGGAACCCTCTCTAGAAAAAGATTCGGATGAGAATTCCTTTTCTCAACAAGCAATACGATTACAAATCGAACAACAACAAAACGAAATTGAACAATTGCGAGCCAATTTAGAGCATATTCAAACCCGTTCCGATAGACCTCAAGATCGATTCGCGGTCAAGATTCTAGAAATAGATTCAGGAGATGGATCTTTATTTACCTTTGAGAATGGTAAAAAGTTTACCATCAACTCCGAAGCCGATTCCCAAAATCTCATGGATCGCCAAAGACAAAAGTATCCTGAAAAAGAGCCTTTCGTTCTTATTCTCTATCCCAGAGTTTTATCTGGTTATCCAGAACAGGGACAAATTGATCGCTACCAAGATTGGTTCCGCGATTACCCAATTGCATTGGATCGACCGTATACAATGATTAAGAAGCCAGAAAATCGAAAAGGGAACATAAAGTAAACTTGAACAACTCCATGATTCAAAACGAAGTTCAATAAAAAAGGTTTAAGAAAATGATAATTGATATAGCAGTGCTTCCAAAAAATATTTCTTCGCCCTCCCATTTTTTTTCATCTGTCTTGTCACCACTTCTTCATGTGGTGGGCTTTTGTCTGGGCTTCGCTATTGCAGGTTATCTTATACCGTTCATTTGGAAACAATTTTCGACCAAACTACCTTCAAGAAGGGTAAGTATTTTTTTGAGGTCACTTTTGGGGATCATATTCGCATTAATTGGCGGAAACCTGGGGGATTATTCAGGGTGGTCATCCGGGGGAAGCGGGGATGAAAATAAATATCAAAGCTCGCTCGACCATTCAGAGGAAAAGACAACTTCACCCAATACGGAAGTAAAAAAGATTGAAATCCCTTCAAAAAATGAAAAAACCAAAACAGGAAAACAAGGCAACGGCCCTGCTGCGCACACATTCACGATTATTGTCCTTGGGGGAAAGGTGACCAAAGATCGATACTATCGATTAGAAGATAGTGGAAAATCCGAAGATTTAACTCTTGAAGAACTAACAACCAAAATTTTAGAGTATAAAGAAATATCTGAGGGAGTGAAACGATATTTATACGTCAAAATTTATCAGGACAGTGCTGCGAGGGATACTCTCGTAGTGTTTCAGCTGGAACAATGGGCGAAAGAAAATGGATTTGAAATAATATTTCCAAATACAGGAAAACAAAATCGGCCAAAGTAAAAAAATTGCTCAAAGTAATTAACCAGAGAAATTAACCAGAGCAATTCCTTAAAGTAAATATAAGAAAGATCAAGAGCTTCTTGAATTATTCTTAAAAAATCATCACTTGAAAATGTTTTGCTAGGACTTAATATAAATAGAGAATCTGATATCGATTTAGATAAATATAAAGATAACATTCAAAACTTAATTCCATGAGATTCACCGATCTAGTTTATCGATTTACGTTAATAGCATACTCCATTTTGCTGATAAGCATTCTATTGATCTTCCCTAAATCGAGTTATAGCCAAGAGCAAGGGCGTTTCAAAAATGGCATCGGGTCGAGAATAATTCAAGAGAAGAATTCTTCAACGATTCCAGAACAGCTTGCAACCCTTCAAGCAAACATCCATCGATTGATTGAGAAAGCCGAACCTGCGATTGCATGTATATCGATCTCGCGCAGTGAACAATATCGCAATTTTACAACCCCAAAAGAGGGAGCAAAAGAGGGAGCAGCTTCGCCCGGCAAATTAGGAATATTTGATGCCCGGTCCATGCGGATGCACATGCACCATCTGAATCAAGAACAGAGAGAATTAATCAATAAATTAGATTTGAGTAGCGCCGATTCTTTTCCAGAATCATACGGCAGTGGAGTTGTTATTCATGAAAAAGGATTGATATTAACCAATTACCATGTTGTTCGCGGAGCGAAAAAAATATATGTGCGCTTACCTGGAGGGATCGGAAGTTATGCAGATATATTAGCAGCAGATGGTCGATCCGATCTGGCCATTCTTAAAATGATCCAGATTCCTCCTCAACTGCCGGTGATCCCTTTCGGCGATGGGGATAAATTGCATAAAGGGGACTTTGTCCTTTCGATCGCCAATCCGTTTGCCATCGGGTTTCAGGATGGTGGAGCTAGTGTTTCTTGGGGGATCATTTCGAATTTGAATAAAAAAGCCCCGAAGAAAAATCTAATCAGTGATACCGATACAGATAGAAATCGCCCTCTTCAAGAGTATTCGATTATGATTCAGACCGATACGAAACTTTGTCTGGGTTGTAGCGGAGGTGCAATATTAAACATGGAGGGGAAGTTAATCGGTCTATCCAGTGCAACCGCTGGGATAATTGGTGGAGAAAAAGCAGGGGGATTCGCCTTACCGATGAGTTCTAATATTAAGCGAATGATTGCGGTACTAGAAAGAGGAGAAGAGGTCGAGTACGGACTATTAGGGATTTCCATCGCACGAGATTTTTTTGGTAGACAGAGTCCATTCTCTCGGAATGGCATACGAATTCAAGAAGCGACAGCAGGGTTACCCGCAGCGCGGAGTGGTTTAAGACGCGGGGATACCATCATTGCCATCAACGATGAAAAAGTGAATGAATTCGATGATTTATTTTTAGCTGTTGGCGCGCAGCTCGCGGGAACTAAAGTAACTCTACAGGTTCTGTCTCCAACTGGGGATTTACGCCGAGTAAACTTAGAATTGGCAAAAGCCAATCCAGTGGGAGAATCGATCGTCTCCAAGAAAACCGAAATGGTGATGGGTTTGAGCGTCGATTATACGAGTATTCTAATGCAATCGACAGATATCAACTTGCCAATGGGAGTTTTAGTACGTGAGCTGATACCAAATTCGATAGCAGGTCGAAAGTTAAAACCGATCAAAGATGGGGATAGAATCATAATTCAGAAAGTGAATGATAAGACGGTACTGAACCCAAAAGATTTTTATACCATTTGTAAGGGGTTGAATCAGTTAAAACTGGAAATCATCGATTTGACTAGAGACCCGGAATCGACTCGCCGGACAATTTACTTACCATAATAATACTTAATATAAAATACTTAACATAATAATAAAGTGATGCATGACTAAATATGCGATTTGTAACGAATTATTCGAAAACTGGACAGCTCAACAAATTGCCAGATGTATTGCATCGCTAGGTTATACAGGAGTTGAAATTGCCCCTTTCACCCTCGCGGCAGTATTGGATACATTAACGCCTTCTCAAATCGTGCAACATAAGCTCGATTACGATCGAGAAGGAATTCAGATAATTGGGTTACATTGGTTGTTAGCGCAAACGGAAGGGATGAATCTTACTTCTCCAGATAACGATATTCGAAAAAAAACCGGTTCCTATCTAGCACAATTGGCGCGCTATTGCCGTGCCCTTGGGGGGGATATTTTGGTTCTCGCTTCACCAAAACAAAGATCGATCCCGCCCGGTTTCAACAAAGAACAGATTGACCACTTCGCCTTGGATACTTTAGAAAAAACTT
>JAKBAI010000042.1 GCA_021809185.1 Planctomycetota bacterium | reverse complement strand
AAGCTTGTTCTTCATGCCAACGAAGCTGCAAGGAACTTATCTCCATCGGATGAATCTGATTTTCTATTTTAGCCCAATGATATTCATTAGAAACAGCGGGGCTCGCGGTAAGAAATTGAATATCTTTGACAGTTTTAGCCAATGGAAGTTTGTGGCGAGCAAAGAAATGAAACATCAGCGGCCAATCGACACATGCTGCACCACTGATTCCTTCTTTCCCCCACCAATGCCCAACACCATGCTCTTCGTGATAAGCGAAGTCTTTATGAAATTCTTGTAATAGTTTGCGCATCATACGCGCTTGCGCAACGGGGACATTATCATCGGCGTCTCCGTGCAATACATAAACCCCCTCGGTTTGATAATTTTTTGACAACGCCATCGTATCGCTGGCATTCATGGCTCTAAAAAGCAATTGCAACATTCTATTGTTATTATTTTTTTTAGCGGCACCGGCATAAGACCACATACTCACCCAACCGGCACTCGGTCCAATCGCTGCAAATCGATCGGGGAAAGTCACTCCCAGATGCCACGTGCCGTGCCCCCCCATCGAATGCCCTGTCAAATAAACTTTTTGCGGATCGATCGGATATTTTTTTTTCGCGATCTCTAGTACTTCGATTGCATCCCAGCGACCCCAATCCTCCCAATCGAATCCAAAAGGGCGACGATTGGTCGGCGCAACAATAATCGTATCTTTCTTTGCCTGGTAACTTCTAGCCTGCCCAATTCCTTCGACACTCGCTCCGTGCAGCGTCAACACTAAGGCAAGTTTATCTTTTTTGTCCCCTTTTGCGGGCTTTGCTTCGGAAAATAACTTCGATTTCTTTTGCGGATTCTCCGAAAGGGGAGGAACTACGGCATAGTACTGCAAACTGCCATCGATCGAACTGAAAAACGTTTCACGCCGAGTTTCTTTTGGATCGAGACATTCCAGATCGATCCCTCTCTCGACTAATTTACCATCAGCCTCGATCTCCAGATTAAAATGCAATTTGCCTTTTTGAGTGATCGGGTCTAACTGAATGGCAAATGGAATCTTACGAATGGAGAATGGCGGTAGTGCCTGAGTAAGCTTGGTGCCAACGATTTTTTTATCTTTTTTGGTGACGATTTTAATATTTTCAGCCCACTTCGAAGTTGGGTTCGCTACTACCACCGCACCAAAGGTATCTATTTGTTCTCCAACGACCAGATCTGGAATCGTTTCATCCCCAGAAAGAAAATCGAGATGGGATGGAGCCTGAGAGAATTGGAAGCGTACTTCCCCGCGTAGACCGCGAAAAATCAGGATATTCTCCCCTTGTTGCAATCGAATAGGGACTTTGATATGCCCTCGATTATAAAAGTCCCCTGTTCTCAGTTCCCCATTGGCATATACATATAAATGTCCTTGCGCTTGAAGATAAATCACCCCAGCCGATTTTGCTTGAACGCGAACTAGAGCATATCCCCCTCTCAAATGCGGATGTTTAATATTATTGTCTTTCGGTAAAGAAATCGACTCCCAGACTTTATCATTCCCCATTAAATCTTTAATCTTGTCCCCTTTTTTTGGTACCTTCCAACCGGAACCTGTTATAAGTTCGTGTAAGGAATCATAAACTAGAGGAGTTCTTCCTGCCCTTCCAACACTTGGCAAGACCAAAACTTCTGGGTCGATGTTCCATTCGATGGTTTGAGATTTAGTTTTCGGAGAACTATCATTCGTTTTGGCATGAATAAACTCCATCGAACGAATCATAGTAAAGAAACACAATATTATGAGAAGGAGATATTTCCTTCGATTATTCGGAATCTTTTTCCCTGGGTAATTCGTTAACCTAAATATTGAATGATTTGTACTTATTGATGAATTTAATGCCATCTTTTTCCCATTTTTATAAGTTGTTGAATATTAATACTTCCGCTCAGGATTAAACCATATCCGCGAAAATTCGCTTGGAAGTTCCCCCCAAAGGTTCTGGGCTTCCTATGGACGATATTTTGAATAAAAATCTGACAAATAGGCTACTTTGATCCCCCGATTTCGGTCATTTCCTCTCAAAAATCGATTTCTTTCTGGGATTTCCCCTTGTCAAAAGAGTATTATCTGAAATAGAATAGGTGTTCCTGGAATTGGTTCCAGAGATAATTTAGGAATTTTTGAAATGAAAAAAGATATTCATCCCAACTACACAGAAACAACCGTTACTTGCGGTTGCGGGAATAAATTTGTAACAAGAAGTACGAAAAAGAACATTACTGTTGAAATCTGCTCGGCTTGCCACCCTTTCTTTACAGGTAAAATGAAGTTCGTGGATACTACAGGCCGGGTTGAAAAATTCCAGAGAAAATATACCTCCTGGAATAAAAAACAGGAAGAAAGCAAAAAGTAGCTATTTCTCTAGAGAAGCCTTTTAACGGCTTTGCCATGCCGCATGGAGAATCCTGATCCCCAAAACGATCTCAGGAATCACTTGCGGCTTTTTTATTTGAGATTCTAATTTTGATTCTTATTTGAGAATAACTTTTTAAGAATAACTTTTTAAGAATCATTATTTAAGAAATCTTAATGAACGGAGAGATTTTCCTTGTCAAAGTTCCATTCGTAGGAGCAGTCGACTGGATCATAGGGACAAGAAACTTGATTTTTTGAATAGTCATGAATCCTATCTGATCTAGTGGTTCGATTATCATTCATTTTGCAAGGAGAAATGTAGTTTTATAGAAACAATCAATGGAAGAGGATGTCGTGGATAAGCAATTCCACACTTGATTTTAGTTAAATAAAGGAAAATTTGATGTGGCCAGCGCTTGAGAAAAAGCTTGAACGCTATCAAGAAATTGAAACCCAACTTCAGGATGTAACCGTTGCTGCTGATCCAGGGAAATACCGTAAGCTGATGCGCGAAATGGGATCCTTGAATCGATTCGTTCAACCCTATTTAGAATTTAAACGAATCGATCAAGAGATGAAGCAAGCTCAGGAACTTTTGGAAGCAGAGACCGATCCAGAAATGCGAGCCTACGCAGAAAACGAATATCAGGAGTTAAAAAAGTCTCACGCCTTGCTCAAAACAAAAGTAGAAGACCTGTTGCTTGTTGATGATGGGGAAGATTTTGACAGCTTAATTATGGAAATCCGAGCTGGAACCGGTGGAGACGAAGCAGCATTGTTTGCAGGAAATCTCTACGAAATGTATACACGCTATGCTCGAGCGCGAGGTTGGGAAGTTGAAGATATTTCATTTAGTCCAGGAGAAATGGGGGGTTATAAGGAAGTAGTATTTTCTGTTAAGGGAGACGATGTCTTCCGCATTTTGCGATTTGAATCTGGCGGGCATCGAGTTCAGCGAGTCCCCAAAACCGAAACTCAAGGAAGAATTCACACATCAGCAGCAACCGTTGCCATTTTGCCAGAACCGGATGAGGTAGATATCGTTCTGCGACCCGAGGATGTTGAAATTGAAACCATGCGCGCAGGGGGCGCGGGGGGACAGCATGTCAATAAAACCGAATCTGCCGTGCGATTATGGTATCGACGCGGAACCCCCGACGAAGTGGAAGTGAAATGCCAGGATGAACGGAGCCAGCATAAGAACCGGGACCGGGCATTCCGTATCCTGCGTTCGCGCATCTATGAAAAACAGAGGGAACGTTTACACCAAGAACGTGCCAAAACAAGAAAAGATTTAATCGGTTCTGGGGACCGCAGCGAACGAATTCGAACTTATAATTTCCCACAAAATCGGGTTACCGATCATCGCATTAATCTTAATCTTTACAAATTGGATGTGATTATGACGGGGGAATTGAATGATCTCTTTACTCCTCTTCAGGAATTCGATCGCCAACAGCGATTAGAACAAGCAAGTGCTGGATAATTCTCTGATCTTTTTATTTTGGTGGATTGCACTTTGACTATCTCTATTCATTTTGTCGCTCCACTTGTTTTTTTTCTCGCTCCACTTGTTTTTTTCTCGCTCCGCTGGAGTGGAGACCTGAGTAGAGACCAGTAAGATTTAATTAAAAGTTGGTGATTATCGATCTATCCTGCTCAGGAAAATACGGCGATTGCTTTTATATAAAATTATTTGCTATCAGGATGAAGTGTTTGTTATGGCCAATTCAGAAATCTGGACGATTCAAAAGCTGTTAGAATGGACCGAAAATCACTTTAAAGGGAAAAATTTTGATACCCCACGATTAGACGCTCAAATTTTACTCGCACACTCTTTACAATGTAAAAAAATCGATTTGTATGTTCGAAGCCAAGAACAACCTGGAGAAGAGATTCTGGCCAAATTCCGCCAATTAGTAAAGCAACGAAGTAAAGGCTGCCCTGTTGCATATCTGGTCGGTCATAAAGAATTTTATCAGCTCGATTTTTTGGTAGACCAATCAGTACTCATCCCTCGACCAGAAACAGAGTTTCTGGTTATAGAAGCCTTAAAACTAATCCAAACGATGCAAAAAAATGGCATCGAGAAACCCAAAATACTCGATTTAGCAACGGGGAGCGGGATCATTGCTATAAGCATTGCGCAGCAAATAAAAAAAGCAACTCTTATAGCTACCGACCTTAGCCAAGAAGCATTGGCAATCGCCCAAAAAAATGCAGAAAAGAATCAAGTCTCGGAGCAAATTGAATTTTTACAAGGCAATTTATTTGAAGCATTATCTTCGCAAAGAACCGAAACTGAATCGCCATTTTTCCATATGATCCTAAGCAATCCCCCTTATGTGACCAGAGAGGAATATGAACTGCTCGATGCCGAAGTAAAGGAATTTGAACCTAAGATTGCTTTGTTTGCAGGAGAAGATGGCTTAGATTTCTATCGAGAAATTGCCAATCAAGCCAAAAATCATCTCCATCCCAAAGGCAATTTAATATTGGAAATAGGTGCAAAACAAGCAACCGCTGTTTGTGAATTATTAAAATCAGCTCAGTGGGAAAATATTCGCCAAATCAACGATGGTAATCGAATTATCCGAGTAATCAGCGCACAAAAATCGGCTTGAATCTGGATTGCAAAATCGATTGGAATTTGATTGGAAAATCTGAATTCGTGTTCTCAAGAATCTCAGAACATGATCCAAAAAACAAAAATCACCCACGCAAATATAATTAAATAGAGCGAAATACAGATAGTGAATAACCATTCCGCACAAGGATTTTCCGGAGACCGAGATTCCTCTACCAACTCAGCAAGAGAGCTTTCAATAGTGTTCCGAAGTGCGGAATCTTGAACCGACCATTGCAGAGTAGTATTTTGCATCGTTCGAAAAGATTCCAGAGTTAGGGTAATCGGAATGGGCGATAAATCATTCTGAACTTTGAGATCGATCGGTCCCTGCGCGGCTTCATTGGTTGAAATCGTTTCTATCTGAGGTTTTATCCTCTCCTTTTCTGATAACTCGACTCCATTACCTAAGTTCATTTTCACCTGGATTTCAAGACTCTCAGAAAAATGGATCTGCTGCTTATCCGTTAGCACAACCTCGTGATCAGAAGAAAGAGCTTCCACAACGTTGGGAGTACCCGATTTTGGCGGTAAGAGTAAAAAACCATTCGGAATTTTTTGGTAGGAGATTTTCTGCTTCTCCAGAGTGTAATGAATCCACTCCAACACTTGAGCAAGCGGACTATTATAAACCACGAGGATTTTTTTTCTTTTTCTTAAAAGCGAAAGAAAGATCAAACCCATCGTCAGGATGTAAAGAAGCCCGATAAAATTAACTCGTAGTAAAGCAGCGCTAGAAGGGGGTAAAGGGTTTGGATGGGAAAAGGGGATAACTCGATGAAAACTAGGCTCAATAAAACCTAGGAATAACGGTCCCCCAAGAATAATGAAACCTGAGAGTCCCAATAAAACAGCAACAAAATCCCAAGGACCAGAAATAATAGTAGCTCGATCGCGGCGATTCAAGACCGTTAAAAAAGTGAGATAAAGGGTTAAAGGAAGAATACAGAGTAAACAACTTGACCCAATAAAAATTAGTTGTTGCAAAATATTGTCCTGAATTTCAATGATTTAATTTTGTATTAAAATCTCATTTTCAAATCGGTTAATCATTCTACCGATCTCCCAATCATCTATTTTAATTTACCAGAGCTGGCGAAATTGACAAGGATGATTACAATCATTGCGGCTTTATAGCTCCGAGTAAGGGAAACGAACGAAAAAATTAGCGGAATAAGTGAAATCAAACAAAAAAACAACACTCGAGATTCCAGAGGGAATCAATTCCGCAAACAACTAGGACAATGCAACGCAATATAAATATAGAACTCAGTAAAATTGTTTTTTAAAGAATTTCCCAAAAAATTTTTTTTCCTCTTTACGGTGTGGAAATATTTTATAAAACACCATTACTATGAATATCGTAAAATTAATTTTAAAGAGTCCAAAAAACTTTCGTTTATTAACTGGACTAACACCAGAAGTTTTTCAAACCATGCTGGCAAAGTTCGAACCTCTGTGGGTAGAGGCTCGGCGCAAACATCAACTTAAGAAAAAGCGTAAGCGTGCCCCGGGTGCGGGACATCCTTTTTTTCTCACCCCAGATGAGATGCTGTTTTTATACCTGATCTATCATTATGTCGGCCTTCCCTACACTCATTTGAGTGAAATTTTTGGAATTCATCCAAGCAATATTTGCCGCAATTTCAAGCTAATTTTCCCAATTATAAGCGACAATTTCGAGATGCCTAATAAGGAAGTTGTTGATACCGATAAATTAAACAGCATGTTAAAAGAATATGCGAGCAAAGTTAGCAAACCGACGATTAAACCAGCAGCTAAAAATGCAGCAACTGGTCAACGGACGGATAAGAAACCGTTCCAAAAACCTTCGCACACTAAACCAGCTTTGAAATCCAATCTAGCTAAACCCGTTGCGAAGCCTACTGCCAAACCTGTAGCTAAACCTGCTGCGAAACCTACTCCCAAACCTGTAGCTAAACCTGCTGCGAAACCTACTCCCAAACCTGTAGCTAAACCAGCTGCGAAGCCTACTCCCAAAGTAAAAGCAAAATAACTCTGTCTTTTCGCTTTTTTCTTTGCAAGCCCTCTTTATTTCACCTTACCACTTTTTTACTGGTATCTGGTGAAATTGTAGTAATCCGATAGTTTTCTCTTTTCAGGAATCTAATTTCATCATTAGATTCCTAAAGTTTCTTATCTTGCTTGAATATCTTCTCTCTTTCGAAATTATTCTCTCTTTCGAAATTATTCTTCTTTTTCATTCTTAAATCGACTGTCTTTTACTAAATTCACTCCCAAAAAATGCTTTTCTGATTTGTTAGTTTTAATGGATTAGCTCTTATTTTTACTTCTTATTAGGGTATAAATTCAATTTTTGATTCGGACCGAGCTTCTTTTTCTTTCTTTTGAGATGAATCATTTTCCTCCGAGTAACCATAAAGGTTGTTCATCGATTCTTAAAGCCATATGATATATTATTCCTCTGGAATACTAGCACCGAAGAACGAACAAGCTGATTTGACAAAAATAGGGATGTCACAACAGATGATCGATTAATTTGCAACATGAATAAGTAAAAGAAACCATTAACGTCCAGCAGAATAAGAGAGAGAAGACTTCATGATTAGAATTGGGTTAGTTGGAGTAGGTTTTATGGGCTGGATACACTACTTAGCCGCTAAAAACCTTCGAAATGGGAAATACACCTCTTTTGTATCGAGCGATCCAGTTAAAAGGGCAGGAGACTGGCGTGGGATTCAGGGGAATTTTGGACCACCCGGCGAAAAAATTGATGTATCTCCATTGACCAGTTACGCAAATTTCAATGATCTATTGAACAATCCAGAAATCGATCTCATCGATCTTTGTACGCCAACGCCGCATCATCCCGAGCAGGCGATAGCGGCTTTGTTAGCGGGAAAACATGTGCTAGTAGAGAAACCGATTGCTCTTTCGCTGGAAGATGCAGATCGAATGATCGCTGCGGCAAATAAAGCAAATCGGATGTTGATGGTTGCTCATGTTTTACCTTTTATTCCTGAATTCCAATATGTGCTTCAAGTCGTGCAGCAAAACAACTATGGCAAACTCCAGGGCGGACAATTCAAGCGTATCATCTCTCAACCGGATTGGTCCGCTGCCATTTCGGATCATGCCAAAACAGGGGGTCCAGCGATCGATTTGCATATTCACGACACCCATTTCATTCAACTACTCTTGGGAAAACCGATCCAAGTTACTTCTCGTGGCATAATCCAGAACGGTAGCGTTGAATATCTAATAACTCAATACGAATTTAAGAATTCTCCAGAGAAGTTTTCGCCAGTTGTTTCCAGTGCCTGTGGTGCTCTGGCGATGAATGGTAGGCCATTTACCCATGGGTTCGAACTCTATTTCGAAAAAGCGACACTGACCTATGAATCGGGTGTACAGCCTTTAACCATCATAGAAAAAGATAATATCGTGGTTCCCAAAATAGATGCAACCGATCCTGTAGGCGGGTTTACTCAAGAATTGCAAATGGCTGTCGATGCGGTAGCTCAGCACAAGCTTCCATCCTATTTGCAGGGTCAGCTCGCTAGGGATGCACTTGCATTGTGTAAGATGGAGTGTCAATCGGTGCAAGAAAACCGCTCCATCAGCTGGTAATTTGATAGCAAAAAATCGTTCTTGACCAGCTTTAGGTATTCGAAGAATCGCGATTTGAACCTCAAGGAATCCGAGAAATATTTTCATGCACAACAACATCGAGTTGATTACCACATTAACTCTGGGACTTACTAGCGCTACGTTTTTAGGGTATGTGATGCATCGGCTTGGGTTTTCGGCGATCATCGGTTATCTCCTTGCCGGGGTAGCCGTAGGCCCAAATACACCAGGGTTTGTCGCTAATCATGAATTGGCGGAACAGCTCGCGGAATTGGGTGTCATTTTATTGATGTTTGGCGTCGGTTTAAACTTACACTTTAACGAATTATGGGCTGTCCGCAGAATTGCCATTGTTGGCGCAACGCTGCAAATTATCTCAGCGATTATCCTGGGAATGCTCGTTGGGAAATACTTCGGCTGGAGTTGGAAATCTGGTTTTGTCTATGGGATGGCGATTTCGGTGGCAAGCACCGTTGTTTTAGTCCGATTATTAACAGACAAAAAAGAACTGCATACCCCCTGTGGCCACATCGCTATTGGCTGGTTGGTCGTTGAAGATCTGCTTACAGTCATTATGTTAGTTTTGCTCCCTGCTGTCTTTGGCGCAGAAAATATGAAGGGGGATCATCTCTTTTTATTGATATTTTTGACGATCTTAAAGCTTTCTGCCATGGTGGCACTGACGTTTATTATTGGCGGGAATGTAATCCCTTGGGTACTCAAAAAGATTGCGGAAACGAAATCCCGAGAGCTATTTACCTTGTCTATTTTAGTAATCGCATTGGGCATTGCGGTATTATCAGCTAAGATCTTTGATGTCTCCATGGCCCTTGGCGCTTTTTTGGCTGGGATGATAGTCGGGCGATCCACTTTTAGCCTGCGAGCTGCTATCGAAGCTTTGCCCATGAAAGATGCTTTCGCCGTTTTATTTTTTGTCTCGACGGGAATGCTTTTTGATCCAGGTTCTATTTTGACCTCCCCAACATTGATCCTAGGAACGATTTTAGTCGTCGCTTTGGGCAAACCACTATCGGCCATTATTATCATTCTCCTGCTCCGCTATCCTTTGAAGATTGCTTTCCATGTTGGCATCGCGCTTGGGCAAATTGGAGAATTTTCATTCATGCTTGCCACGCTCGGAAAAAGTCTAAACTTACTAAATGATGATGCCATGAATGCTCTCCTAGCTGCTTCAATCCTTTCCATCTCTATCAACCCCCTTTTACATGATCTACTAATTGGTCGAGTTTACCGGACCATCCTGGAACAACCAAAACTAGCGAAAATAGCTAAAAAGTTAACTATTTCAAAACTCGAAAAAGAGGCAACAATTTCAGCTCCAGTAGAGATTCATTCCGATCGGCACCATGCGATTGTCGTTGGTTACGGTCCTGTGGGGGAGACGATTTGCCACATTCTAATGGAAAACAATATCGATCCTATCGTTATCGAAATGAATATCGATACCATTAACAAACTGAAGCAACAGGGAATAACGGCGATCTACGGAGATGCCTGCCAGCGCGAAGTTCTCTTAGCTAGCCGAATTGAATCGGCACGTGGCATGCTGCTCAGTCCAGCCGATATTAGTCATGCCGCAGAGATTATTCGTTTGTCGCGAGAACTCAATCCGAATTTGCAAATATTAGTTCGCTGTTCCTATATTCAAGAACTGAATGAGTTGAGAAAAGTGGGTGCTGATCATGCGTTCTCCGAAGAAGGAGAGGTAGCCTTAGCCATTACCGAACATATTCTCCTAAAGTTAGGAGCAACTCTTGAACAGATCGATCACGAACGGGAACGAATTCACAAAAAACTATTTCTTAACGAATGACTCATTCTTCAAGAAGGAAACCCATTGACGAGAACAACTTTATGCTAAGAATTTTATGCTAAGAATTTTCAATAATTATTATCGATTCCATAAAACGAGCTGTTCCATCTGCTTATCCAGTTTCATAGAATGTGAATATAGATAATGATATTAAAAAGGAGTATACGTTGAATAATTCCTCTCCAATAAAGATTTTTTCATTAACTCTATTGGCTATTCCTCTATTTGCTATTCTCATAGTATGGACGACGATACCAATAGGAATGCAGATGGGGATCGCGCAAGATAATACCAAAAAACCAAAAGCGTGCCGATCGGTCCATCTCCAATTCAAGTCCCCGGAAAGCAACTATTTTTTTAATCAGGTAACGGTTCGGCAATCCTCCCCTGGAACCTATTTTTGTGTTTGCGGTTGGAATAAAGGGTATTATGGGATTCAGGAATTAGGCAATAGAAAAAAACTGTTGATCTTCTCTGTCTGGGATTCTAACGAAGATAACCCGAACGCCACTCCCAAAGAAAAAAGAGTTCAGGTGTTGTATAAGGATGAAAAAGTCCGGACGGGCCGCTTCGGTTATGAGGGATCAGGTGGACAATCGTTCTACGATTATGATTGGAAACTAAACGAGACCTATTCATTTATGGTTGGAGCCAAAGCGAATGGCGAACGAACCGAATATAGTGGTTATTTTTTAGTCCCAGAAACCAACCAGTGGAAACATCTGATCACTTTTTCGACGATCACCAAAGCCAATGAAAAAAAACTGAGAGGCTACTATTCTTTTATAGAAGATTTTCTGCGGAACGGAGTGTCAGAAACGAAAGTTCGCCGAGCAGAATTCGGTATTCCCTGGCTAAAAAACTCAGAAAACAAATGGATTCCCGCCAAAACAGCAATTTTCACTGCGGATGGTTCCACGAATTTGAATATCGATGCTGGCGATTTAAAAGCCACCCAGGAAAAAGTAGAAACCGAACGATTTTATCTGCAAACCGGGGGTGATACAATCAATAAACATACGAAATTAAACCAGGCTATTCATCTAACCAAATCTGAAAAAATCACCCCGCCAAGAAATCTACCTGCAACAGATCAACTGAAATAACTTGATTAACTGAAATGCAAAATTTACATCATAGATTTACATCATAAATATAGATCAAAAGGAAGGCCCGCTTCTCATTCGAATATCAAGCGGATAATCGATGCTACGAATATTCCCTGAACCTTTAAAGAGAAGTTTCCCATCCCCCAATTTTGATAATTTTTTAGAAAATCATTTGAATTGATTTTCGCAACAAGCCCCCTCTTGTGAATTCGTGAATATGGCATAAAATATTTTTATTGTGAACTTTTAAAGAAAAAATGAAGGAGCAAATCATGTCAATGGAAGGCGGATTCCGCGGTCGAATTTATGACGATATTACCCAAACAGTAGGGAACACCCCTCTCATTCGCTTAAGACGAGTTGTCGATGGTGCCCAAGCAACCGTAGTTGCCAAGCTGGAAAATTTCAACCCGTTATGGTCCGTAAAAGACCGTATCGGGGTGGCCATGATCAATGCAGCAGAAAAAGCAGGTAAAATCGGTCCAAACACCTTGATCATTGAACCGACCTCTGGCAATACGGGAATAGGATTGGCCTTCACTTGTGCAGCGCGTGGGTATAAATTGCTGGTAACAATGCCAGAAACCATGTCACTTGAGCGGAGAAGATTATTAAAAGCATTTGGAACTCAGCTCGTTTTGACTCCTGGGACAGAAGGGATGCGTGGGGCAATCGCCGAAGCGAATAAGATTTTCCAAGAAAAAGGGGGAGAACCGCATGCCTTTATCCCTCAACAATTCGAGAATCCCGCCAATCCAGAAATCCATCGCAAGACAACCGCAGAAGAAATATGGCGCGATACCGATGGTAAAATCGATATTCTGGTCGCTGGGGTGGGCACAGGGGGTACAATCACGGGATGTAGCGAAGTTCTCAAATCGCGCCGTCCGGGGATGGTAACTATTGCCGTTGAACCTACGAATAGCCCCGTGATTTCGCAGTATCGGTCGGGTCAGCCGATAAAACCGGGACGCCACCAGATTCAGGGCATCGGGGCAGGTTTTATTCCTGGCAATTTGAATGTAAATATTATTGATGAAGTTTTCCAGGTGGCAGATGAAGATGCCTTCGAAATGGGGCGTCGACTTGCTCGCGAAGAAGGGATGCTTTGCGGCATCAGTTGTGGAGCTGCGGCATTTGCTGCGGTTCAAATAGCAAAACGCCCCGAAAATCGGGGTAAATTGATTGTTGTGGTACTTCCAGATCTGGGAGAACGCTATCTCAGCACCCCTCTCTACCCCGCTGAATAAGTTCATTCCCCTACTCTTTCTGGTTTTATTCTCGAGCTATAGAGATCTCAGAGAATCGATTCAGAAAGTGGGGCGTCAGCGAATAAAAAAGTAGAGATTAATAAATTTTTAGCCACAGGGACAACAGGGAAGAACACAAAAGAACACAGAAGAGCAAGAAAGAATTCGGAAATGATGGAAATTGGTCACGGGTGGTGAAGAGTCAGCGAGTAAAGGGAACGTTAAAGACGTTTCCCCCATCGAGATTCCATCGTTTCCAAATCGATAACTCCTCGGAAGGTTTTTCTCTGTGATCGCTGTGTTCTCTGTGGCTAGATATTCTTGATTTCATTCCCAGAGATTCCATCCTTTCCAAATCGATAACTCCTCGGAAGGTTCCCCTCTGGGTTCTCTTTGGCTAAACCAATTTGATTTTCAGTTCCTTTACTATTGTTAACCCGATAGCACTTTTCATTTGATTGCCAGAAAAAAAGGGGAGAAACCTTGAAAAGTTTATTTTATTAATAGGATAACTTCCCCGATCTAAGTACATTAAGGAATGCGAATATGATTATGATTAAACCACTACTTTCTTTTAGATTTAAGGGAATTTGGCAATCCTCTTTCTCACGAAGGATTGCAAAGATCTTTTTCGTTAGTCTAGCATTATTGCTCTTTTACCCATGGCTATTCATAGTTGCCAAAGAACTCTCGAAAGATATAAGAATAGAAGATAAATCGCAAATTCATCAGACTCGAAGTTCTTCAATCGAATTCCGTGATACGAAAAAAAATACCGATTCATCTTTAAAAAAGCTAAATATTCTCTGGTTGATAGCAGAAGATATGAGTCCCGATCTAGGCTGTTATGGGGTTAAAGAGGTATCGACTCCGAATCTGGATCAGCTCGCAAAAGAGGGAATGCGCTGGACCAATGTTTACACAACTGCTCCCGTTTGTTCGGCAAGCCGATCCGCATTTTGCACCGGGATGTATCAAACAACCATCGGTGCGCATCACCACCGATCACACCGGGATGATGGCTATAAACTGCCGGAAGGGGTCCAAATCATTAGCGACTATTTCCGGAATCTGAATTATTTTACTGCGGATTTAATTACCATGCCGGCAGAATTTAAATTTCGCGGAGAAGGAAAAACCGACTGGAATTTCTTTTATCCCGGGAAACCGTTCGATTCAACACGCTGGGATGATTTGAAACCTCATCAACCTTTTTATGCACAGATCAATTTCCAAGAAACGCACCGAGCCTTTAAAGCCCCAAAACATGCGGACCGATCCAAACTATTTTTACCCCCTATCTATCCAGACCATCCTGTAGCACGTGAAGATTGGGGAAAGTATCTCGATGCCGCTACCGAATTGGATCGTAAAATCGGTCTGATTATTGCTCAATTAAAGAAAGAAGGGCTATGGGAAAACACCATTGTGCTCTTCATGTCGGACCACGGAGAAGCCCATGTTCGGGCCAAACAATTTTGCTACGACGATGGTTTGCGTATCCCATTAATAATCCGCTGGCCAGATTCCTATCCCGTACCAAAAGGTTTCAAAAAAGGGGAAGTGAGTAACCAGTTGATTTCGGCGATCGACCTATTGCCAACTTTCTACTCTCTGGTAGGCGGAAAGAAACCGGCGATGATGCAGGGGCAGATTTTTTTAGGAGACCATCAGGATCAACCGAGAAAATTTGTTTTCTCAGCACGGGATCGTTGTGATGAAACCACCTTCCGCTTTAGGACAGTCCGCGACCAACGTTATCGCTATATTCGTAATTTTATGCCCGAACGCCCTTTTATGCAATCCAATCACTATAAAGAAGGAGCTTACCCGGTCTGGAATCTCATTAAGCAATTGGGAAAGAAAGGCGAATTGACCGCTTGGCAAAAGAATTTCTATCTGGCACCTCAAATGGAAAAAGAGGAACTATACGACTTAGAAAATGATCCTTGGGAAATGACTAACCTAGTAAACCAAACGGATCCACCAACGCAAAAGATCTTGAACGAGCTGCGGCAAGAATTAGAAACTTGGATCCGCGATAGCAAGGATCAGGGGGAAAAATTAGAACCAATCGACTTAGCCAAAAGACAGGGGGTTCTCAAAAAAGAGACGCATCCTCTTAGCGGCTATCGCCTGAAAGAAAATGGCGAAATCCTTTGGATGAAAGCCATTCCCAAAAAGAAAAAGTGACCGAGCAACATCCAGCAAAAAATGGAGTATCATTCTTGTGCGGGATTCGTTCCGCCGGCACCCATCTGTTGTTGTTCGTGCTGGGCGGGATCGATATGTTTTAGTTCTTTAGTGCTCGGTCGCCAGTCCAGATTCCAATCGGGTCGATATTTTGTTAACTGATCAGCAACCCAGTGGAGTTGCTTGGCAAGTCCAAATAAAATCTCGACCTCTTTTTCGCGGGGTTTCGCTCTTGAAATCAAATAGCGAATCGCGTGCATCAAAGAACTTGCTTTAGGTCCATAGAGGAAATGAATCCCTTCGAGTCCGGATTTGAGCCGATCATACATACGATTTTGAATTGCGATCGCTGGGATTTTTTCGCTCAATTTTGGCTCATCTAATTTTACTTGCTTTAATGCAAGACGATACCATTCATAGATACAGATCGTAACGGCCTGAGCCAGATTTAAGGCAGGATAATCGTTATCTGTCGGAATATGAATTAAGCTATGGCACTGTTGTAATTCTTGATTTGCCAATCCAGTTGGTTCTGGTCCAAACACAATCGCTGTTTGGCTACCTGGAGGTAGATTCAAAAACTCAGATAATAATGATTCAGGGGATCCATAAAAACGATCTCGGATAATTCCTTCGACATTAGCGGATGTTGCATAAACAAGATGACAATCGGCAATGGCATCATTCAAGCTCGAAACGATAGTTGCGTTTTGAAGAATCTCGTGTCCTCGCACTGCCAAACGTATCGCCTCTTCCGAAGAAGGATTGGCGTCGGGAGCAACTAAATAAAGCTGATTTAATCCAAAATTTTTCATCACTCGGGCAACAGAACCTATATTCCCTGCGAATTGGGTGCGAACCAGGACGATTCGGGGTGGGGTTGCTCGAGGTATCATAATGTCATCGTTTTGAATTTTGGGACTACTCCAGTTTTTTATTGCAAAGGATCTGTTGGTGCGATTTTCGAGACAAGCTCTTCATCACCGAATGAAATCTACTACGCATTCATTCGGAAATTAAACCAGAGCCTTACTGAGATCTTTCTTTGCCACGGACAAAGCTAATTCTTTTAGCTTCTTCAGATCGACTTTACCGCTTCCTAATAAAGGAATCTCGTTAATAAGATAACAATCCTGCAATTTAGGTAACCATAGGGGAGGGATCTCGCCTTTGCCCGCTTTTTGCAAAAGCTGATCCAGAGGGATTGGCAAATTTCGCAAATAAAGCAATACGACTCGTTCACCGCGCTGCGGATCTGGGACTGCCGATATTACCAGATACTTATCCGGTTCGCCGATTAGTTCCTGCAGAAGTATCTCGACTTTTTCTAAAGGGACCATCTCTCCGGCAATTTTTGCAAAACGGCTCAATCGGCCTGTCAAAGTAACAAACCCATATTCATCGATAAAACCGATATCCCCCGTAATATACCACCCGTTACGAATAACCTTTCCTGTTTGTTCTGGTTGCTTCAGGTAACCTTTCATGACGTTGACCCCTTTGATCCAGAGCATCCCCTGCTCTCCAATTTTCAGGGGTTGTTCCGTTTCTGGGTCGACAATAGCTGCTGCGACTCCCGGCATAGGATGCCCAATCGTTCCCAATCGGCACCCAATTTGGGTTATGCCGTTTATTTCAACATCAGGAATGTTGGTAGAGACCACTGGGGAGAGTTCCGTACAACCATAGCCCTCCAAAGGTTGCACAGCGAATTTTTCCTTAAAGGCAGTTGTGATATCGATCGGCAACTTCTCAGCACCGCAAATTAAAAGCCGAATCGATTTAAAATCGTCGATCTGGCAAGCCCGTAAAAACAGTCTTAAAAAGGTTGCTGTTGCCAGCATGAGGGTTATTTTTTGCTCGCGAACCACTTCCCCGATAATTTTGGCGTGCCGGGGGTCTGGATAATAAGCGATCGGCAATTTCGCTAGCGTAATCACCCAGATCATCACCGTGTAACCAAAGCTATGAAAGAAAGGCAAAATCCCCAATGCATAATCTTGCTGATAAAATTGAATATGAGTGAGCATCGATTGCGTATTGCCCGCTATATTGCGATGGGTCAACATCACCCCTTTTGGTTCGCCGGTACTCCCCGAAGAGAACACATAGGTCAAAACTTCATCCAGAGACTGCCTCTGTAATTGTAACCACACCAATTCAATTACCCAGCGCGGTAATATCAAAACTTTTATAAGCATCCATAGCCTTTGAACCTTGCTCACCTGGTTGAGAATATCTTCCAGTTCGATCAGTTCAAGATGGTTATTTGTTTGAAGAATCTCTGGCGGGAACGGTATTTTTTCTAAAAATCGTTTTGAGGTAAGAATAATCTGAATATCGGTTTGTTCCATTGCCGATCGTATCGATCCAACTCCCCCTGTATAATTCAGATTCACGGTTGCCCTTCTAGCAAATGCTAAAGCGATATTGGCTATAGCACTGCCAGTACTTTGCGGTAACCACACGCCAACATTTGCGTGCCCTTTTATTTTAGGAAGAAGCCACTGGCGAATGAGTAACGCTCCCACAAGAACCTTGAGATGAGAAATCTCTCTGGGCTTACTTCCAGAGAGATCGACGAAACAGGTACGAAATAATTGCCGCCAACTTTTTGACATCCGTAAAAACCGGCGATGGACAGCTACTAGCCTATCCGAATCGGCAATAGCGACTTCAGCGGAGAGCTGATGCACCGCCAAGCGAACCTCTGCTGCAGGAGTATTCTTGTCAAGCGGTTTACCGAAGATTAATGCTACTCGCCGCCAGATCGGCTCGGGCCATTTAAAAAATAGTTTACCATACCGATACGAAAAAATACTCCCCCACATCCCCATTATATATACAGGTATGATAGGGATCGGTTCTTTGGTTTGGCGCAAGATCAACTCAAAACCTCGTTGAAATTCCCCTAAAGTACCGTTTCTCGTTAATTTCCCTTCCGCAAATATACAGATCAACTCCCCACGATCCAGTAGATCGGCAATCCCCTTCAATTGGGATTTCATTTTCCCAGTTCCCAACTTACTTTCGATAGGGATATACCGAACTACATATAGAAAAAATCGGATCAGTAGATTATTGCTGTGCCCTCGCCAGGCAACATAGCGAATCGGTCGACGGCTTGACATCCATAAAAATAGCCAATCCAGATAACTTACGTGATTACAAATTATCAATGCCCCCCCCTTGGCCGGGAGGTGCTCCTGATGATAACTTCGCAACCGGTAAGTTAATCCCGAAGCAAGCCACCATAAAGGGCGAAGACAGGTCCATGGAAAAAAATAGCAAAACAATAAATAGATTACGATGAATACGGGAAAAAGGAGTAAATCAAGCCACTCTAGAGTATCCGATCGACCCAGATAAGCCAAAACAATGGTCATGATTTTCGATTTCTCCTAGCTACGCCTTCTTCATGAACTAAACAATTATGAGAACGATCTACGATTTTTCTTATCCTTTTATATTCATTTGTAAAGTTGAATACAAGGATGTAGGAAGTACCTAGCGGTTTGTCTTCTTGCTGGACCATAGAATATTCACCTATCTTTTTCTCAAATACTATATTCTAATGTTGATTCACTAATTTTCTATTTACATTTTCCATGAAATCGGAGCTTTTAGCAAAAATTGGGGATTTGGAGAAGTAAAACGAATTGATTCAATTCGCTCGATTTTTACTTATTTGATTGATCTATCGATTCTACTTCAAGAGATTAGAATCAAAGGACGATAACAATAGCGAATATACCGAATTTCCAAAGTTGGATATTGGTGATAAAAGATCATGGCGCAGAATCGGGGACAGCAATTATGATCCCGTTTGTAAAAGTCAAAAGTCAAAGAAAAAGTTGGTTAAAGCTAATCGTCATTGGCTGGATCGTCGGTTGTGGATTACCAGCATGGGGACAAAGTAGTGATACTCCAACCCCAACAGAAACACCGAAAGCATTACCAGATGGAAGCTATTTTCCTTCGAGTGCTGAACCGTTGACACCCGTGAATCCGCCGGGGTTGTCACCAGTTCCTTACAACGATCCATCGGTGGGACCAAATGTCAGTCCGAACGACTTGGTTCCCCGTTTATGGTTTGAAGCGGAATACGTTTCCTGGGATGTACAGCGAAACGGTTTAGCTCCGAATCTACTTACTACCGGACCAGCAAGCTCGTTCGGGGTTGTGGGTAATTTGGGAACAACCTCTCTAACTCCGACCAGTTTAAAGTTCGCTGGTATTCCCGGTGGGCGATTCACAACGGGCATTTGGTGGACTGATGATCAAGTAATTGGTATGGACGCTACTTTCATGTTTATAAGTAGACAACAACTGGGTTTCACTGCCAGTTCGGATGCCAATGGGGACCAAACCCTCACCAGACCGTTTTATGATGTCAATACCAATCAGCAATCTGGATTGAGTGTTTCATCTCCGGGAGCCTTTGCAGGGAGTGTTACTTTCCAGGATACGTTTAACGCTTGGGGTGCGGAAATCAATCCATTATTGATTCGTTTACGCAACGGTGAAAACTTCAAACTGTATGGATTCATCGGTTTTCGATATATGGATATTGTTGAAAAACTTTCGATCAACAGTTATTCATATACTCTGGCAAATGGTCAAGCATCGTTCCTAGGCTTTCCGCAAGGGCCTGGATCCGCCTTGGGTGTTGCCGATATTTTTGATACCGGAAATCGCATTTATGCAGGTCAATTCGGGACAAGAATGAACTTCAAGTATCGCCGATTCGGCTTGGATATTACCACTAAAGCGGCCATTGGTTCAAATTACGAAGTGTCGCAAATTTCGGGAGCAACAACATCGCAAAACCCTCCTTTCCAGACCTCTTCTCTGGTTACTGCAGGGGGTTTACTTTCCGGGCCAAATAACTCCTTCCGCTCTTCCGCCGCATCGTTTATCGTTGTACCGGAAGTGAATGCAAAATTGACCTACAATGTAACGGATCGATTGTCTCTGATGGTTGGTTATAACTTCTTGTTCCTGAGTAATGTCATCCGACCAGAAAATCAGATTTTGCCATATGTGAACCCGGCATTCACACCATCGAGTCCTACGTTTGGTGCAACGAACTTGCCACTACAATATCCTCTCCCCATCTTTGAACGAACAACAATGTTCATTCAAGGGATTTCCTTCGGAGCAAAATTCGTTTACTAAACTAGCTTCGTGTTACTCACCAATAGTAAGAAAACCCCAGAGATTAGCTGGGGTATTCTCATTTTTACACCCTCGCTTTTGTTGGTCTCCACATTCCCGAAATGATCTCTCTACTACTTTTCTTGAAGAAATCGGATACAGACCGGATTCCCAACGGTGATAATTTGACCAGTAGCTTTTAGAAGTCCACTCTCCGGATCGATGGCAAAAGACTGGATCGAATTACCATCCTGACTAGCGACCAGCAACCATTTCCCGGTTGGGTCTATACGAAAATTTCGTGGTACTCTGATCTGATCTTTTGCCTGCCCAACTCTTTTGACTTTCCCTGTTTTCGCATCAAATGAAAATACCGCAATGCTATCTTGACCGCGATTAGACACGTAAACAAATTTTCCGTTAGGATGCACTAATACTTCGGCAGTCGAGGTATCCCCTTTAAAGTTTTCGGGTAAGGTCGACGCGGAATCCAGAATCTTTAGAGACCCCGATTCTGCATCGTATTGAAGTGAAAACAACTTCGAGGATAACTCGCCGATAACGAACGCATATTTACCAGAAGGGTGAAAGGAGAAATGGCGCGGACCGCTACCCGCAGGGAGCTTTAAATGATCTGGGTTATTGGGGCTGAGCTGGTGGGTTTCTGGATGCCAGCGATAGATCATCACGCGATCGAGTCCCAGATCGGCCACGAAGGCAAAGTGTTGTTGTGGATCGAGATTGATCGAATGCGCATGAGGTGCCTCTTGTCGCTGGGGATTCACACTTTTTCCTTTATGCTGATGCACTGATGTTGCAGATTGGAGAGTGCCGTTTGCCCCGATTGGTAATACCGCTACGCTCCCACCAGCATAATTCGCGGTGAACAGATTCTTCCCTTCTCGATCTGTGATAATATGGCACGGCGCACCACCATGAGAGGATTCCACATTGATCTCTTTGAGTTTCCCATCTTCAAGAATAGCAAAAGAGGTTATCGATCCTGATTTGGTTTTTTGAAAATTGGTTGTTTCATTCACGGCATAAAGATATTTCTGATTCGGCGCTATCGCCAAAAAGGAAGGGATAACCGTTTCGGCGGCGAGAATAGGAGGGCTCAATTTCCCTGTTTGCGGATCGAGTTCGGAAAAATAAATCCCTTTGCTCTTGCCACTTCCCCCGGTATAGCTTCCTATATAAAAGCGCAGAGGTTTTTTCTCTTGCGGAAAAGAGTGATTGGTTTCTCCCAATAAAATCGCAATAAATAAAAATGCAAATATAATCGTTTTCAAAAGATTAATCCTGTTGTTAAAACTTAAAAATTTAAAAACCTCTCCAATGAGCTAAGAATTCGAGGGGGAATGAGTCTAAAACTACTCTCCGATTATTTCGAGATCATGCAAGATGGGCATTTTTACCTGCCCTTGCGTTTATCTGATAGTTCACCTTAGCACCCTCGAACAAAAAATTGAAATCCGATTTCCTACTATCTTGACTCTTTCCCTAAAGAGAGAACCACCATCGATCTAGTTTATTTATACGGGATAGTCTTAAAACTCCATCCCCGAAAAAATTAAGTTGGTCACTTTTAATTGAAGAGCCAATAGCGGATGATACAGTACAAAGCATTAAAGGCATCTTTCAGACCTATTTTTTTCCCCTCTTCATAGGTTCGGCCACTGTAACTGATAGGGATTTCATAGATACGCCAACGTGGATCTTTCTTTTTAGCAATTTTCGCGGTAATCTCTGGTTCAAATCCGAATCGATTCGACTTTAGCTGGATACCATCCAAAACTTCTTTGCGAAACACTTTGTAACAGGTTTCCATATCGGTCAAGTTTAGATCGGTAAAAAAATTGGAGAGCATGGTCAAGCCATGGTTTGCGATAGAATGCCAGAAATACAATACGCGATGGCTTTCGCCAATAAATCTCGATCCGTATACCACATCGGCTCGGTTTTCGATAATCGGTTGGATAAGTTGCGGATATTCCGCAGGATCGTACTCTAAATCTGCATCCTGAACGATGACGATTGACCCCGTGGCATGTTTAAACCCGGTGCGTAAACCGGCACCTTTCCCCATATTTTTTTCGTGATAAATCACTTTACAATTCGGGCGAGTTTCAAATTCCGCTTTGAGGATTTCTCGCGTACCATCCGTGCTGAAATCGTCAATCATAATAATCTCTTTGGGGATTGGCACCGCTTCCACTCGGCGAATAATTTCATGAACATAGCGCTTTTCATTATAAATGGGAATGACGACTGAAAGTCGAAAACCATCCGGCAAACGAAAGATCGCTAGTCGCCGGCACGCAGCTAATCCCAACAGGCTCTCGAGCTGATCCACCTTCTCATTATTCATTTTCAAATAATCGATCTCCCCGATCGGAGCAGCAACCACACTAGAGGAAATTGCATTCGAAGACACTGCGTTATGAGACACTGCGTTAAGCGAAACTGCGTTAAGTAAATGGGAACGACCGTTAGGTCCATTCGAATCCGATAAATTCGCATTTTTCTCAAACACCGTTTCTGCCTTTTCAGAATCTGCCACTTTTTCTCTCCCATTTGGGGAACCTTAAAGAATCCTTTTTCAAGAACCAGCTAAATCGATTTTAATAGACAAAAACAGCACTATTCAAATAATTTTGGTTTTTGCTTTAAATCCTGGAATTTCGATTTTGGTAACAGAAATACATCACTACCCGTGTTGCCGCTTTGAATGTAATTATTGTTCCCTCCGGCATCGAGTCCGCCTACGGTCAAGGTAATTACCTTTTTATCTTTTAAGAAAATCTCGACCTTTAGAGCACCTTGGGTCAGTTGCAATTTTTGCTCCTGTTTAGGTCCACCATCGACTAAGTTAGAGGCAACGGGATTGAGAATATCGCGGATCAAAAAATCGACTTTATTACGATCGACATGATAATCGACTTTATCTTTCAACTCCCAAGAATTATTCGCTGAACGAGTTAATTCTCGTGTAACAGGGGTGCCAATAATATCCTGCCAGCCCGTGAGTTTGATACTGTCGATATCGGCTTCGTTGACATGATAGAGATGCAGATCACGATAGGAATTGGAAAATATCGATTCTACCGAAGATTTCGCCACTTCAAAAACCATCGGCTCGTTATCTATTTTGCAATAGAGGTTCAATTTTTCGGGAAGTAATTCATTCCCGAAATAAAAGGTTTTTTCCTTGAGCATCGCTCCAGGTCTGAAAGATAAAATCACCTTTACTTTGGCATTGTTGGCATCGACCCCCCAACGAGTAAATTCTTCCGGGGTCGCTTTCTCGCTAGCAACACGGATCGGCTTGAGATTAACCATTTCACTAATAATACGCAAAACCGTTTCGATATCGGCCTTCTTCCCTTTCCATAATGCCGGTTCCACGATTTCCCATTGCGGGCCTTTTTCTTGTATGCCTTTTTCTTGTGGTTCTTTCGCTTTTGGGTCTTTGTTAGCAAGCAATCCCAAATCACGCACCTCGACCGTTTTTCCGTCGCGGATCACTTTGACACTCATGACATCCAAAGCAGAAAATGGTGGCAAACTGGGTTGCAGATAATCTAAGCGTGTACCACTGATAATCTGTTTAACGGTTTTAGGAACCAGAACAGTGGCCACACGTTTACCCTCGGTCACTCGAACATAAATCCCATCCCCCGATTCTTTCCCATACATCACTTGAACTGTAGACTCTTTGCTATATTTGGGGATTTCTGGATTTACCTTGTTGCTATCCTTACTTAGGGAATCTTTTTTCTTATCTTTCTCTTTCGAATTTTGAGAACTATCTTTTATAACACCGTTTTGCCACAATCGAATGGTAACTTTGGGAAACTTGTCATCGAAACCCATATTGACATCTGCAACATTGGGGGCAGGGAAACCGATCACCTGATTCGAACGGCAAACCGTTTCAATTAGTTGTTTGACCTTACTTGCATTAGCCGAAATCATCTTATCCTTGGTTTTGTCATTAGCAATATACCATTGATTGTTCTGGTCGGTACCGGTATTAAAAAGAGAAAATGTTTCATTGGCAAAACTAACTTCGGCAATATCGATCCGCTTACTATCAACCGAGTTGCTCAACAAATCGCGGGAGCGTAGAGAATCGGGTTGGCTTAGCAACGAGCGTAACGATTCGATCGGTTCACTCTTGACCTTAGCGATTGACCCTTCACCGGAGACACGAACATAGGTCAGTTCTGGATGATCTTTTACCTTAGCGCCGACAAAAACGGTCATCGTCTTGAAATCAGAATCTTTTTGATCCCCACGAGTTTGCAACCGGATTTGTAAAGGCTGTTGATCATCGCTCAATCCGGTATCTTTTAAATCTTTGGGTTGATCGATGTAATCGGTTTGGGCATTGTTTACTTGTAAGTCATAAACGGTATTGAGAAATTGCCGCAAATTTTTTGGCCGCAACCCGGGGGCAGAAGGGGATTGGGTATCCGAAGTTTCCACCATACCATAGTAAGCAGGCTCCACGAATAACCAGAGTCTCTGGAGTGGATCAAACTGGATTTTCAATTCTTTTTTCCCTTGGGCAAGAGAAACCATCCCCGTTCGATTGACTACATCGACAGGAGTATTGCCGAGGATTTTGGTTGGGCGGAGGTCACCAAGCCATTTCATCAATTCGGCTGGATTCGAACTATCCGTTTTGCTATCATTGCGTAAGAGCGACAAAAGATTGCTGCGATTGACCACCAAAGGTTTATTGCTATTGTTGTTCCTGACAAAAATCACCCCTTTGTCTCCGCCAATCGTTACCGTTCCAAAACCAACGGTTTCATAGACCTCGCCCCCTTTTTTGAGAGTGATTTGATAGCTGGGTTTTTCCAACTGATAGGCACTGAACCCTTTCAGATCTTTTTTATTGACGAGTTTGACATCCAATAAATCGTTGAGAATGCCACGAATGGCATTGACATCGAGACGGGTTTGAAACGGATCTTGCAACTTCCAATCCCCATCTGCGGTAACTGTCATAACCAACTTTTGTTTTTCTGGATCGGTTCGCTCAATTTCGATCGAGGTTATATCAGGAGCCTTTATCCCCTGATTCGCCATTTTGGAGAACAGATAATCTTCACCCACCGAATCTTCAGCGACAAATACATAAATAACAAAGTAAAGTAACATAACTCCAACGAGACCAAACAGGATATAAACCAATCGATTTGACATAGCTATTCACAACTCCCCGTTTTACAGTTGACTGCTGGTGAAACTTCGTAAAATTTTTAATCGGCACTGCGACCGTTCAACGTTCCCTGACTTCCATGATTGCTTTTTAATTCTCAACAAGCGACCCTTTTAGCAATCGTAAGCTTCGATCCAGAAATTATTTTCGCCTTGTTATGTAAACCGTGATTCCCAACCCAATGATAGCAAAAATCACTAGAAAGAATGGCATGAAAAGCGCACGTTTATAACTGATCGGTGATTTGAGGGTAAAAAGCGAAACATCTTTGGGGGCAATAGCCAGACTAGTCGACCGTCCGCGCAACCAGTCCAAGGAACTAGCAAACAGATCCAAGGACGATTTGTCCAACGAAAAAAGATCTTGCTGGAGAATTTGATCGCTAAAAGAATCGAAACCAAACATAACAAATCGCGGTGTTTCCGGTTTGCTTTCCCCTGGATCTGGATTAGGATTACTTTCAGAACCGATCCAGGCCACGGGAATAACGGCAGATCCTGGCTTCGCTTTTTTCTTTTTGATCAGTTCCGGAGACTTCATCATTTCCGAAAAAACAGCCTCATAATCGCGGCTCGAATCAAAAGTCTCTTCTTCCCAAGCGATGCGGCGATCGAGAGTCAATAATGGTTGCCAGTGAATCGCATTCGGCCCTTTTCTATTATTACCAGCTTCGATTTTTCTAGCTAATAAAGCAAAGAAAAGCTCGTATCGTTTGGTAAGATTTTCTAGAGCACCCCCGTCTTCTAACCGCATCGCCCCCATCAATGCTAACTGAGGGGGCAAATTGAACAGGCTAACTTTTGCCGGTTGTTGCAAGACGAAGTGATCATCAAAATGAATATCGAGTGGATTCAATAATTGATCCAAATTGGTTTTCAGAACTTTTTTATCGACTGGGTTGGCATGAGCAGAAAGGCAAATCATTAATTTACCCGCAGCCCCTTTACGGCGCTTATCGTTGCGTATATACTCTCGCAATGCACCAAGTTCTTGCGGGGTGAAATCCTTATCTGCACCAAGGATGACAACGATCGTCGCATCATCTAATTTCGGAACGGTTCCTAAATTACTCTCCCAAGTTCTGACTTCAAAATTATGTTCTTCCAGATATTTTTTTAGCCTAGTTCCTTTCAAAGGATTTAGTCGATTAGTATTCTGAGCGTCGCTCATATCGATTTCCCCATGCCCCTGGGTAAAATAGACGATGGGCTTGACTTTATCTTCGAGTAAAAACGCCAACTCATTCATCACTTTGACTTCCCCCTGATATTGTAAAATAGGAGGTTGATTCGGATTATCTCGCGATCCTTTTGATGAAATCAATTTATCGATCGAAATTAAACTAGTTTGTGTCTCATTTTCCCCTGTGGAGAGCAAAATTCCGTAATCTTGAGAATCCAGACGAAGTCGTTGGCTACCCGGTTTGCTGGTATCGATTAGTTTCAAACGCTGATAGAGTTTAATAACCGCATCGGTTTCTGTACTTGGATCGAAATAGGTAAAGTGAAAATTACTGTTCAATTCCGCACAATGCTCGAGTAATTTTCTTAAATCTCGGTAAAATCTATATTCAGATGGGAAGATAAGATAAGCATGGACAGGTTTATTGATCCCCTGGATCAATTCGATGGAAACCGGGTCCATACTAAATATCTTTCCAGAAGTCATGTCAATATCTTTAGGGCCTTTGAATCCATAAATAATATTCGCGATAACGAGAACAGCTAGGACCAAAATGGCAGTTAAAACAGTAGAATAGCCATATAGCAATCGGCGAAAACCGGACATTTGCCGCTCTT
>JAKBAI010000271.1 GCA_021809185.1 Planctomycetota bacterium | reverse complement strand
ATCCTATTTTTATCTATTTGGGAATCCCAATAACTTATCTGGTGGCTCTCATCTCATACCATTACATCGAAATGCCCATCAATCGCCTTCGCGGTCGCTTTCATCAGGGGGCAGTTCCAGAAATCGTTCCCAGAAATCAAACGGAAAGTTCGAAATGATTTCTTGATGAAGAAGATTTTGAAGTTAATATAAATTTAAATTACTCGTTTCTTTTTGTTATTGGGTTGCCTGAGATTGGATAGACAATGAAAAATTCTATTATCTTGGATCCTGCACCTGACAAAATCCGCCAAAATTGGATTCCTTACTTAAATGGGTTTCGCGCAGTTGCGATATTATTAGTTATTAGTTGCCATTTTGGTATTTCCAGCGAGTTAACTGGATGGGTCTCAATCCATCCCTGGTATGGATATTTTTTGAATGGTATATTAGGTGTTCAAATTTTTTTTGTCCTTAGTGGCTATTTAATTACTTATTTGCTCATTCAAGAAGAAGAGAGATGCGGTAAAATTTCGGCTGGAAAATTCATAGCCAGACGATTGTTGCGAATAATGCCATTATTTCTGATATATCTGTTGAGTATATATGGTTTATATGTTAGTGGTGTAATAAAGAGCTCAATGAATCAAAATTCGTTTTTGGCAGCATTGTTCTGGTTTTACGATTACCAATCTTGTTATCTTATAACTTCTCCCTGGATTGAGCATCTCTGGTCCCTTTCATTTGAGTTGAAATTTTATTTCGTTTGGCTGATCATTATAATTTGTTTGAAGAGAAAGTGGTGGCGATATATCGTTATCACTTTAATGGTGGTAGCTCCCATCTCGCGATATTTCTTATCTGATTTTCCATTAAATGATTTTAATGAATATTCCAAAAATCACCTTCAGCATCGATTACAACATATGTTTCATACCGGCATGGATACGATCTTAATAGGGTGTAGTCTAGCGCTGTGGCAATATCACCCAAGACTAACACGATTTTTCCAGATATTCCGTTCGCCGATCTGGCTCACGATTGCTAGCGGTTATATATTCATCATTGCTGAAGATTTGCGACTTCGCTTAAATGATTCCTGGATATTGCCTTTGAAAATGTCATTAGATGTGTTGGTTTTAGGATTTATAGTTGGATGGATAATTCACCATCCTCAGAGATGGCCAGGGAGATTGTTGGAAAATCGTGTCCTGCAACATATTGGAACTTTATCATATAGTATCTATATTTGGCAACAACCGTTTATTTTTGTATTACCGAACAATTATCCAATTTTTATCTATTTGGGAATCCCAATAACTTATTTGGTGGCACTCATTTCGTATCATTACATCGAAATGCCCATCAATCGTTTTCGTGGCCGCTTTCGTACAGATCCTATGAGGATAGACGTAGCTTTTGGAAAATTCAGCCCTCAACCGGGACAATCATAATTTGTTAAAGATCGCCGTAGAGAGATATTTTCAAATTTCAGAAGCATGAAAACTATTGAATATTTTTTTGACGCAAAAATCTAATAGTAAAAAATAATGTAATTAAATTTTGTCATTGGATTTACATTCACTCGTTAATTTAAAGTTCTAATTTTACCTTATAGATCATGTTTCTCTGAAAATCCAGAAGTGACAAAATCCTTTCGCTTAAATCACTTCATCTTTGGATAAGTTCAGATATTCATACTCAGGCATAATTTGGGGTTCGCCATCTCCAAAATTATTAATTCTTTTCTATAATCTTTTCGCTCTAAAAAGCAAATGATGAACATTCTTTATCTTAATCCGGTTGGAAAAATTGGCGGCGCTGAACGAGTTTTGCTTCATTTAATGTCAAATACTCGAACGATTTTTCCTTCAGCTAAGATTACCTTACTCTGTTTAACCGATGGACCTTTACTTGAAGCAACTCGTCAGTTAGGAATACCTGTGGTGGTTTGCTCGATTCCTGCGCAACTTTCCCAAATGGGAGAGAGTCAACTAAGAGAGAAATCAAATTTCTATCGATCGGTGCCTAAACTCCTAAAGCAAGGAGTTATCGCTTCCCCATCGGCGGTTTCATTTTTACGGCGATTCCGGTCATTATGTCTTCAACTGAGACCCGATCTAATTCATTCCAACGGTATTAAAACGCATTTTTTATCTAGATGGTTGTCACCTCAGATTGAAGCAAAACAAATCTGGCATATTCACGATTTTTGTAGTCTTCGTCCCATTAGTAAGTGGTTACTTTATCATCATTCTCGGCGAATCTCCGCTTTCATGGCTATATCCGATGCCGTAGCCAAGGACACGATATCAATCTGCTCTGGCAAAAATATTTATCGTCTCTACAACACGACCGATACCAAGCTTTTTTCCCCTGGCCCCTCTCCAAACGGACTGTTAGATTCCCTAGCTGGGATGCCACATACAACCGAGAAGGTGGTCCGATTTGGGCTAGTAGCGACCTACGCTCGTTGGAAAGGGCATGAGATATTTCTCCGAGCTGCGCAAAAACTTTGTGTTCAGTATCCTGATTTATCTGTTCGCTTTTATATCATTGGCGGTCCGATTTATGATACAAGTGCTCAGTATTCGAAATTGGAATTAAATCAGCTTATTCAGAAAATGGGCTTGCAACAAAAAGTTGGCTTGATTCCTTTTCAAAAAGATACGATCCCGATCTATCGTGCCTTGGATGTGGTAGTTCATGCAAGCACATTACCGGAACCTTTTGGGTTGACCATTACCGAGGCGATGAGTTGTGGTTGCGCGGTGATTGTTTCCCAGGCGGGGGGGGCCGCAGAGATATTTACCCATGAACTCGATGCTCTGGGCTATCCTCTTGGGGATATCGATACCTTATCCCACGCTATGTATCGCCTCGCTTCAGATCCTGCTTTGCGAAATCATCTAGGAAAAAACGCTCGGTCTACGGTCCAAACCAAATTTGATACGAGTTGTATCATCGAACCACTATCGAAATATTATCGCGAAGTTTTAGAAATCTGTTAAACATCGGAATGCTTCATTGCATTCTTTCGATGACCTTGATTGATAAAAGTTTATTGCTGAGTTATTTTGAGCTGAAGTTTTCTAAGCCGATCCAATGGATCGGCTTTTTTTATTTCACTTCGGCAACCGAATTTGGAATTACGTTTTAGAAATTATAATCATATCTAAAAAAGATGATTTCTTATTGGTTTCTTCTAGAACTTCCGTCTTTTCACGCACCAGATGATTGAGTAGAGATCTTTAGTTAGGAAAGTATATGCTTTTTTAAGAGGATAGTGCAACGACAACCTCACTATTTTTTTTCGTTAACGACTTGAGCAACCAGAGTACCTATCTCCCGCCGGAGAGGAACCACTCCCCCCTTTTCATCCGGATGAACTCGATGGGTCAATAAAATAACGATCGTTTTAGAGGGTTGATCGATCCAGAGCGAGGTTCCAGTAAAGCCGGTGTGGCCAAATCCTTTTCCCTTTTCAAAGTTGGTACCACGTTGAGACGCATAGGCAGTATCAATGTCCCACCCGTAATTGCGTATATTTTTACCGATTTTTTGTGGGGATAGCATTTTTTGGACCGTCTCTTTCTGGAACACTCTAATGCCTCCCAGTTCCCCTTCGTGTAAAATCATTTGTCCGAACCGAGCTATATCATGAGCGGTGCTAAATAACCCCGCATGACCGGCAATACCCCCCATCATCTGCGCTCTTGGATCGTGGACTTCACCGATTAACCAACGTCCCTTTATTTTGGTGGTCGGTAAACAGCGATCTTTCACAGAGGCTGACGGTAAAAACATGGTATCGTTCATCTGAAGCGGTTTGTAAAATTGTTTTTGTGTAAATACTGCCAAAGATTCTCCGCTGATTTTTTCAACAATTCTTCCAAGAACAATATAGCCCACATCGCTGTATTTGAATGTACTTCCTGGTTCGGACTCCAGCTTTAACTTGGCAATTGCTTCTAGAGCCTTTTCTTTACCCTCCTGATAGTCCGAAAGTGGATTATCAGCAGTTAAGCCACTGCGGTGAAGGAGACAATCAGCGATCGTTATTTTTGCTTTACCATTCGCTGCGAATTCTGGCCAGTACTGAGCGATCGGGTCTTCAAGTCGCAATCTTTTCTGTTCGATCAATTTCCAAATAGCGGGTGAGGTTGCCAAGGGTTTGGTTAGCGAAGCAAGATCAAAAATCGCATCCAGATTCATTTTTGCTGATTTTGGTTGCAACGCTCCCATTCCGTATGCTTGCTGATAAATGATTTTATCCTGGTGTACTACCCATAAAACTGCGCCGGGACATTTTTTCTCACGAATTGCTTGATTAATGGTATCATCAATTTTTTGCCAAGTATTAGTAGTTTTTGATTCCTTATTAAGTTTTGTGTCCGCAGATTCATTCTTTTGAGAGCAAGAATCCACTTCTAATTTCTTAAGTTCTTCGGTTTGAGCTACGGAGCTAAAATGATTGGAGAGTAACAAATATAGAACGATGGAGAAAATGCGATAAGTTGTTTGCATATTAGATCCTGAATGAAGTTAAGGATGAAGGTTATGTAAGAAGGTCGTGTTCGTAGTTTGTGTTAAAAAGGGCTTGGATAGAAGTAATGGAATCGGATTCCTGATTTATAACCTAATGGGAATCTATTTTATTTAGTGGAAATCGATTTCATAGAATCAGCCAATTTCAGGGGGATTTACATTTGAAAATCAAGCAAGGAGTTAAATATATTTTTTGATGAATTTAGTCTCGATATCCCGCGAACAAAAAATTTCTAGGTTTAGATTCTATTCGAGGGCTTCTAAAAATCTCGTCATTTCATCAGCGGCATGGTGATTCCCTTGGGTTTGTGCAATGGCGACTCCTTGTTGAAATAGTAATCGTGCCAAATCGATTTGCCCTGTTCTGGTTGCAATCTGCCCAGCTTGGAGATAGGCAGGTGGATAGGCTGAATCTTTTACCAATTCCTGCAGTAGTTTCAAAGCGGTATCATCCTCTTTTTGCGCAAGGTATTCCATTGCCAGCCCATAACGCAAAAACTCATCTTTGGGATCATCTGCCAATAGTGTTTCGATCTGTTTCATACGTTCGGTTTGTTGGGTCATCGTTCTTTTCACTTTCTCTGATCACATTCATTGCAAACACGTCCTTATTTTATTTGAATAAATTACAATTTCAAGTTTTTCATTCATTTCAAATCTATTCTCCATTCTGACTTCAATTCCTTTCTAATTTCGCTGAGCATTGATCAGTTCTTCATTTGCAATTGTGTCAATTGTGATTGGGGTGTTATCCAGAATCGAATAGCCATTTTCGTAACAAAAGAAAATCTAGTTGAGAACAAATGAAGTTATGAATCTTTAATAAAAATCTTGAAATCGGAAGAATTCTTAACCTAATCAAGGATAGTCAGAGAGGGATCTGTAAGGATCAACACACATCTGCTCATACGATTTGCTTGGCGATCATTTTCATAAAATGTTACTATATATTAACTTAAGTCTTTTTTGCATGATCAGAAGAGTTTACAGGTTAGGAGGAATTCGATTCAATTATGTAAGAACGTTTTATAGAAGTTCGAGAGGCAATAATGTAATACTTATCTGTTCTGAAAATTGTTTTTACCGTTCTGATTGGTAAGATTTGAATTTTTTTCGTAATTTACCTGATCGATCCTTTCCTATCAATTGGCGCAACGCATTACAGAAATCAGATTCGATCCTTAAACGATCATTTTCGACTCTAAAGAGGACTTTGTAATAACCGAATGGATAATTGGCGTAAGTGGGAGAAGCTTGGTAAAGGAATATCGAGTGTATCCATTTCAAAGTCCTTCAGGTGATTATATGCAAACATTGGTATCCTCAAATTCACTGAAACGATTCGGAATCATTTTTTGTTTTTACTTGTTTTTGAATATTAATTCTGTTGTTGCACAGGAACTTCAATTCAAGTCGAATTTGCCAATTTATACGTCTCGTCGAACTCCAGTAGTTGAAGTTTTTCAACGGGTGAAAGGGGCAGTAGTCAACATTCATAGTGAGCGCACCACTGCTTCGCTTTCTACATCGGATCGATTTTCCCACGCCTCTCAAACTCAGCGAATCAATGTGTTGGGCACAGTACATATCA
>JAKBAI010000041.1 GCA_021809185.1 Planctomycetota bacterium | reverse complement strand
TTCCAAGCGCGATGATCGTATTATCATGGTTATTTGGCCGCAAAGGGATGACACTCATTCAGCGCAGTTTGAGTAGAAATTTATTACGCACTTGTTTAACCTATCTCGCCATATTTGTGCTCTCATTTGTGATTAGCGCGATCTGGTCGATGCTGGGATTTTTAGACGCGGTTACTACGGAAAGAGAATCGAATCTTAAAGCGATTATCACCGAACGCAGCCAAATTCCCAGCCAAATGCCTCCGAAACACGAGAGTGATCTCATTCGACTGATCGAGGAGCTGGGTAAAAAAAATAACCAAACTTATCTCGTGAACGGGGAAAAGGACATTATGACTTGGGGGTTTGTGGGGGGGACACTCGACCCGCAGAATCGCACGTTCCAAAATTCTTTATTCTTCTTTGCCATGCAACCTTCCAAAGTATTAACGATGCTCGATGGTCTGGATGAATTGACGGGTGAGCAGAAACAGATGTTGGAAACAGGGGTTAAGCTGATGAATAAAAACAAGCAGGGGGTGATCATCGGTAAGGAGCGATTGCGTTTGATGCAGAAGCGAGTAGGCGATCGCATGAAACTAACCAGTCTAAATTATAAAGATATTGTTTTTGATATGGAAATTATTGCCGAATTCCCTGAAGGCCGCTATGATCAGAGTGCGGTAATGAATCGCGATTATTTGTATGATGCTCTCGATGATTATGCTCGCAAAAATGGAACGCATCCGCTGGCCGATAAATGTCTCAATCTGATCTGGGTACGTTTACCAAACCGCGAAGCTTTTGAAGAAGTCGCAGCAGAGGTGAATAAACCGGGACGATTTTCCCCCCCAGTTAAAATGGAAACCGCTTCCAGCGGGATTAACTCATTTCTGGAACCGTTCAAAGATATTCTGTTTTTCTTCAGATATTTGCTAGCTCCGGCACTTTTAGCAACCATGTGTCTAGTTATTTCCAATGCGATTAGCATCAGTGTCCGAGAACGCCGGACCGAAATGGCGGTACTTAAAGTCCTGGGATTTCGACCATGGATGGTTATGAGTCTGGTTCTGGGGGAAGCAATTCTAATTGGTGCGCTAAGCGGCTATATGGCAACCGCAACCGCTTATACACTGGTGAATGCCGCGGGAGGGTTGCCATTCCCTATCGCATTTTTCCCCAAGTTCTTTTTGCCGCAACAAGTGCTCTGGTGGGGGCCATTAATTGGCAGTGGTACGGCTTTGCTGGGAAGCATTCTACCGGCTTGGTCAGCACGTTCGGTCAAAGTATCCGAAGTATTTTCACGTGTTGCATAAATGGTTTAACCGTTATCCCTCTACCACGTTTTGTTTGTCAAAAATAAGTAAAACAATGAACCTGGTCGGTGTATTACTTAGAAATACTAAGAAATCCTAAATGAAAATTGGTCTCCGAGCCAAACTGAACAGGTAAAACCTGTTGTCACTACAATTACAATGGTGCTCGGATCATAATGTCGAAAGTGAACTTTTTTTTCATGCAAGCATCTCAACTTCTAAACGAAAACGAATCGACTAAGCAGGCGCCTGCCGCGAATTCAGATAGTCCATCGAACAGTTTGAATCAGTTCGACCAGGTTATCTCCATGGCTTATGTTTTATTTCCAGGGATCATTTTGCGCTTACTATTTTCGCCAAAAATGAAGGCCTTGGCCAATCTCCCGCGCCTTTTATTTGGCACCGCTCTAACGTTGGCTCTCGTTTATATTATCGCTTTTATACTTTATATGTTGCAAAAATTACGCTTCGAACATGCTGATCCGATTATGGGTATTTCCTTATTGGGAAGTGGTGCCCTAGCCGCGGAAGACATATCACCTAAGCTGGTGCAGCAATTTACTTTTGCATTTTTATTAGCTTATTTATTATCATGGTGGTCGCCGTTTTCTCTTGATCTATTAGAAAATCGATTTGCTTTTTTGCGTTCGCTTTTGCAATCGCGTTATCGATTAATCAGTTTACTTCGAATGCTTTTTGCCAATGTATTTTTGCTCGGTTTAGCGCTCATGCCGCTTGGTGCCCTGTTGTTAATTGTTCCAGCAGTGGTACCTGAAGAAAGTGTTTTGACGGATACCGTCCGGCCCACCCGATCGCGCGCGAAAAAATTATGGCGGCGCTTATTTGCGCTAGCCACAGGGATAGCCGCCCTGGTTGCTTTGCTAGCGTTTGCGGTTGAGATTGTATCACAATTAAATATCGGTTCCCCCTATTTTGGTCAGCTAGCACGACTCTTCTTACCCGAAGCTCTGGCTAATCGGCTCCCGCAGGCCATGGTCGATCAGTGGCCATATGTGTTACTGGTTATTTACTTTACCGATTTGTTGATTCTGTTTGCCATTGGCCGAGTTCCTCTAAAATATAATTTACGCAATTTGCGTGTCCGTTGGCGAATTACCGCCCTCACCGGGGCGGCTTTTCTGGTGATTCTTTTAATTCTCAGTGTGATGATGGCTTTTGTGAATGGTCTCAACAAACTTACCGAAAATAGTGGAATTCCCGGCAATGTCTTTGTGCTTTCCGAAGGGGCTACCGATGAACTTTTTAGTAACCTAGGGTATGGTGAAATTAATAAAGTGGAATTGGAAAAAACCTCTACCGATCGAAACGGGCTGCCGCTGGGTAAAGAAATACGCATCAAAGAAGTTAAGGATCCTAACGGTCCAGGAAATGTCAAACTCTGTAGTAAAGAGACATATTTTGTCATCAATCAGGAAGTGCCAACTCGTCCTGGTGAAAGACCACGCCGCCGATTTGTGCAATTGCGCGGGGTCCAAGATGCCTGGATTGCTGGCAAAGTTCATAATATCGAACTGATCGAAGGGGAGTGGTTTCCCAATAGTGGTTCGGTGTTGCTGCCGGATGGTGTTTCAGCAACTCCTGCTGTACTTGGTGAAGGGGCTGCGGGAAAATTTGCTGAAGATCAGCATCTTAAACAACCGCGCTTGCGTCCAGGAGATCCCTTTGTTCTTGGCGATTTGCCGATGATTGTTACTGGGATCATGAAGTCCGAAGGCTCTACCTTCGGCTCCGAGATTTGGAGCCAGTATGGGCGAGTGAGTAAGCAATTTCGCAAAGAAAACTATACCACTCTGGTTCTCCGTGTGAGCGATGATTCAGCGGAAGGGGCTGATGCTTTGAGTTTCTATTTAAGCAACTATTTCAAAAGCCCCCGTATTCGTGCTACCCCGGAAACCGAATATTTCAAGGATCTGAGTAAATCGAATCAGCAATTTTTAGTCGTAATTATCGTTGTCGCGATCATTATGGCGATAGGTGGTGTTTTCGGAGTTATGAATACCATGTTTGCCGCTATTGCTCAGCGAACCAAAGATATCGGTGTTCTGCGGATTCTTGGCTTCAAACGCTGGCAAATCTTGATCTCCTTTATGCTGGAATCATTGACGATTGCTATATTAGGAGGACTTGTTGGTCTATTACTCGGTTCTTTAACCAATGGGCAACAATTGACCAGTAACCTTTCTGCTGGTCAGGGAAGTGGTAAAACGGTCATCATGCGCATTGTCTTTGATAGCGATATCTTCATCTGTGGCCTGCTCTTCGCAATTGTGATGGGTCGGCTCGGTGGTCTGGTTCCTGCACTCTCGGCGATGCGACTCAAGATCTTGGATACTCTACGCTGATCCAGATTTTCGCCCTTTTTCATTTGATTTGTGTAGAGATCCAGTATAGATTCTATTATTCACCCGGAAATGATTGATGTTGAAACGGGAGATCTAAGCGAACAATCGGAGCCTATTGAACGAAATGTGGAATATTTTTTCTTTTTCTAGGCACCTCAGCGAATTATTGCATTTTTATAAAATAGATAGCGAGCCAGGGGAATAATCTCTCCTGGTTTAGTAACTCGTAAATTTGATTGTTATTCGTTCAGTTTTGTTTTAGGGGATGAATTACCCGAAAGATCTTGCGGATTCGTCGAATTTGAATTCAAATATTTATTAAGAATATTGTCCGAATCTGCAACAGTTACTTTATTATTGTCTGAGTTTTCATTTCTTTCGATCGGTTGCATGACAACGGGATTCACTATCCGATCTTCTAATGGCGTTTCTGCGGAACTAATATGCCCTGCCATATGTCCTGCCATATGCCCAGCTAATGGAGGATTCCCTTCTAGGGGTGATGCGGGCGCGACAAGTGAGGCTTGGGGAGAGTGATTTTCTGGCTGGTTATCTGTTCCGGTTTGAGCCTCTCGATTATTGCTTTTTTGATCATTTGTCGGCAAACTGATCTTATTATTTGGGGATTCGACTTTACCCGTTTCTTTCGCTGTGAATTGTTCTTCTTTCTCCTGTTGAATAAAATAAGTTTCACAAGCAGCATCGATTAGATCAGGACTGAAGGCTAGGCGTTCCATATTGTATTTTGATAGAGACATCATTTGATCTAATAAGTCTCTAGGCTGGCACATACGAAATGGGCGCTTGAACGGCCGGTACCATTTTTCGATCAGATAATCGATCCCTTGATCGTCATATTCTACTCTCTTCGCCTTGCAAACCAGTTCCCAGATAGTGCGGTATTGTACTTCATCTGGATCACGGATCTCGATTTTGAATTTAATTCTGCGCAAAAATGCTTCATCAGCGAGCTGCATCGGATTTAAATTGGTAGAAAAAATCACAAGCTGATCAAAAGGGATTTCAATTTTCGAGCCATTGACCAGACTTAAATAATCGAATCGTTTTTCCAAGGGTACAATCCAGCGATTCAACAAATCCATCGGGCGAATTTGCTGGCGACCAAAGTCATCGATCATGAAAATTCCGCCATTCGCTTTCATTTGCAGGGGGGCTTCGTATACTTTTCCTGAATCATTGAACTTTAAATCGAGCTGATTCATCACCAACTCCCCCCCAACAATAATCGTTGGGCGTTTTATTTTAATAAAGCGCTTATCGGCATTATTTTTTTGCCGCAGAAGAGTATTAATTCCATTCCCTGTTTGTTGTTCGTCGCTTTTAGCGGGAGTATGTAAGACCATATCGAATAAACTGATGATCTGACCATTCACATAAATCGAATAAGGGATAAATATCTCATCCCCCATCAAGCGATTTATCCGCTCGGCAATACTTGTTTTTCCGTTGCCTGGATAGCCAAATAGAAAAACAGATGCTCCTGAGTTAATGGCAGGGCCAATTTCGTTGAAAACCGCTTCACTAATGATCAGATCTTCAAAAGCTTTGCGAATACTGCGCCGGGTTACTACCATTTTTTTGATACTTTGAGCAAGAACGGCTTCCACGTAATCTTCAAATGGAACTGGCAAAGGGCCAATATAACTGGTTTTTTCCAAAGCCTCCTGAACGGTAGCAGTCCCTTTGGGAGGTTTGATCTCATAAATGAGGGAGGCATCCCCACTGGTGCCGCGCTGGCCAACAATATCGAGCAATGCCAGTTTACGCATCTGCAAAAGGAGGGGATTCAGAGCACCAAATGACATATACATTTTTTCAGATATTTCGGCCCCTGTCAACTGGCCAAAATTATAAATCGTGCGTAAAATAGACTCAAACAGAAAATTTTGCCCTAACCCAAAATCTTCCCATCGATTGGCCTGCTGTGGAACAAAGGCATTGCTAATTTGCGGAACTGCTTCGTCATCGTCTGGCGGGGCATCTCCTAACAACGTAACCCCTTCCAAATCGCCCAGATTTTCTGCTTCCTTTAACAATCGCTGATAGTGAACCCAGTGCAATTCAAGATGTTGGATTGCAGCTCGATCCTGATTTTTTTTTGCTTTCTCCAAACACTCTTTCAACGCTGGTACCACTACATATTTGACCCCATCAATGTACATATGATGGAGATACTCTCCGGGACGTACATAACAATCGGGGTAGTGATACTCTTGCTGTAATAACTGTTCGTAAAAATCTTCGGCGATAATAAAACGCATTCGTCACTTTCCTTAATTGTTCCTTCTAGCATTCTTTCCAAGTCTTGCTTTTTCTGGACAATTTTACTTCAATAGCTTGCCATCGATCCTTCAAGAACCTCTCTTTTTGGATGTAATCACTCTTCAGTTTGCATCAGCTCGGTTATGTTCTTATTCTTCAGTCGTTTCGTTTACTTATTCATTATTCAAATGATTACAGTAATTAAAATATAGAATAATATTTGTCGATAGGTCGCAGTTTTTCGCAAAATATAGAATCCAATTCAGGATAGAGCATAAAAATGAGAATTTTCAGGTAGAATTTCCCGAAAATAGAGATCTTTGAACGATTTAGAGAGCTATCATGGGACAAAATGATAATTAGGCAAAGTCTTCCATAAACATTAACTAATTTTCATGAAGAGGCGGGAAATTCACGAAAATGAACGTTAGTTTTAACGGATAGTAACTTAACTGATTGTAATATGGAATGAATACCCCTTAATTTTTAATTTTCGCTACTTCCGAATTATCCGAACTAAATTTTTTCGGTAGGTCATCGTAGGTTCGACCATTGAGCGTTCGGCCATTTATCTTTTTGTTTTTCCCTCCCCACTGTTTGAAAAAGAATGGAACACCCTGTTGCTGGCATTGTTCGAGAATATTCTGAACCCAACTTTCCAGCATCGGTCTTGGCGAAACCCCCGATTCCCCACCCACAATTACCCAATCAATTCCCATTAAATCAAGATCTGGAAGCGGACCGAGAAGAGGCTCGAGGGACAAAAATCGAATTTTGGCACTTATCTGCTTTAAATGATCGATCCGATACTGATATGCTTGGCTTTCAACACTTACCCCCTGCCATATCGATTCTGACCAATTGAATTGATCCTCTAATTGTGCCAATCGCTCTGATCGTTTGGTTAATATTTGATACTGATGCCAATTCGCTTCATTCATTATCGAGAATACTTTTTTGATGAACTCGACGGGAACAGATTCATGAAACAAATCACTCAACGAGTTTACAAAAATTCGACGAGGCGACCGCCAGTGCAACGGGATAGTTAATCTTGCTTCGATGAGTCGGAGTTCATGAGTCCAATCCAAAATCCCATTGGCATTCTTTTCGACTAGACCGTTATAAATTCCAGAGACTTTAAGATTTGGATTCCCTCCCATTCGCCGGACCTCTTTTATCGCGTAGCAATTCGCGCAACCTGGGCTAATTCTCGAACAGCCAGCGATCGGATTCCAGGTCGCATCGGTCCACTGAATTAAAGATTGTAAACTCATGTTTTGCTCGAACTATTCAGGATTAATTTTCCAGCATTGTGGGTTTGTGATCCGATTCTGGTGCGCTATTCAGCAAAATCGATCGTTGGAATGGAATTCCCTTTACCATCGCCGATTGTCCGTTAGCAGCTCGTTTTGAATCTAAGTTTTCTAGAATTTCTGTTCTCTATTGCTTGGATTTCCCGCAAAAAATTTTGCTTGGATTACTCGCAAAAAATTTTACTTGAAATTCAGATCATAATCCAGATAATAATAAAAATCCTACCGGTTATTATAAAGGGACTTTTCGCAAGATACGATTAAATTCTGTCTCCTCAAGACAATTTAGAAATTAGTTGAGTGATTTTCCCGTTTTAAAATGATAGCTTTTGTTTGAACTTATACTTTAGAATAATATTTTATTTTTACCTCCGTATTTCGCCAGCAGTAAAATTTTAAAGAGACAAACTCAATAGTTGCCGGAAATTTCAAATAACTCTTAAGCGGAGATATTTTCATGAATCGAACGAATATGATCTTTTTTCAAACTAATCTACGAACCAAAATAAGATTTCTGAAAACCGCCCTGGGATTAGTCACCCTCTTGGGGCTATTTTATATTATGGGAGACCAAGCCGATTCGCTTGGTTATGCCCAAGGATTACCAAACAAAGTTCGCGGTAAAGATCCTCAGAATTCACCGAATATAGACTTTCAACCTAAACTGCGCTTTCCAGGGAGCAATGATCTTATTTATAGTATTCGTGTTAGCCCGGATGGCAAAGCGATTTATGCCGCTTGTTTTGATAAATCGATCCGGGCCTACAATGTCGCCGATGGAAAATTAGAGCGAATCTATCAGGGGCAAAATGGTCATCAAGGGATGGTGCTTCAGCTCAGTATGAGTAAAAATGGGCAATATCTAGCCTCAGGAGGGGCGGATAATACGGTTCGAGTGTGGTCCATTCCTTCAAACTATCCTTTCAAAGAAGAAACCTGGCCCTCCGCGGCAAATTTCCTGATTCCAAGTACGGACTATAAAACGATCTGGGCTGCATTAGCGGATAACAATCTTCGCGCGGAACAGATTGCCGATGGTAAGATAACTATACAAATACCTGGCAATAATAATTCTAAAGCTCTTGAAAAAGGGGATAAAAATTCCACCCAGAAACTCGGGACCATTCGCAGTATGGCGTTAGCTGCGGCCGCACCGACCATCGGGGGAGGGTTTTCCAATGGGGAATTGCGTCTCTGGAATAGCAGTAACAGTCAACCGATCGGGCAAATTCAGGCCCATCGAACTGCTGTCACGGGGCTACAATTTCAGCCAAACGGTTCACAGATATATACCAGTGGCGAAGAGGGATTGGTGAAAGTGTGGCAAATGCCCATCACCCCCCGAAAATGGCTCGCGGAAGCCCCGATCCCACCGGAAAAATTCTATCTGGCTCCGGATGGCCAAACATTTTTAACCGCGCAAGGAAACAAAGTTCGCTGGTGTGAGAGCGGCCAGGGGCAATTACGCAAAGAATTCCTGTCTCCATATCCGGTAACCGCTCTGGCGCTAACCCCCAATGGTAAAGAAATTGTCGCAGGTTGCAACAACGGTTATATCGTTATTTGGACTGGAAGTAGCGGCAAAGTACAACAGATCATCCCTACTAATCAGGGGAAAATCGTCTATCTTCAGGTAATTGCGAACGGGACGCAGATCCGTACAGGTGGGGAAGATGGAACCTTGGCGAGTTGGACAATCGCCACTACTCCCGCAAAATCGATGCAAATCCCAGCTGGGATCCAAACCTCGCTCCTTTTTGCCAATACTCAGAAAATTGCCGTTGCTGGTCAGGACAATATCATTCGAATTTGGAATCGCACCAACAATAATCTCGAACGATCGTTAAGCGGTCATGCAGCAAAAATTTTAGCGCTTGAAATTTCCCCAGATCAAACCAATCTGTTCTCTGCGGGAGAAGATGCAACGATTCGGATATGGAAACTGAACGGAAATCTTCCCCCCATGATTCTCAAGGGCCATACCGCTCCCGTGGTCTCTCTGCATTGGCTTGCAGCAACCAATCAATTACAATCGATAGATAAAGAGGGGATTACCAAATTTTGGCAGTTTCCCTTACAAGAACATAAAACCATAGCTCACCCTGTTCCAATTCTGGGGCAACAGATCAGTACCGATGGTAAACTATTGCTTACGGCAGGCGCCGATCATCAACTGCGCTTATGGAATCTGGTCAATGGCCAATTACTGAAAACGATTTCAGCGAACGGCCAGGCGATCCAGAGTTTCAATCTGAATGCCGATGGAAATCTTATCGCTTATGCCACTGCAGATAAACAACTTCACATCGTCCAAAATAATCAACCGATCAAAAATATTCCTCTCGCGGCCCCTGCGGCAATACTATCCATTTCTGCGAATAACAAAACGATTGCCGTAGCGTTGCAAAATAGCACTCTGAGTCTATTCGATATTTCCAGCGGCCAAGAAATAAAAAAACAGTCGGTGAAAGGGAATATAACTGGGTTGTGGAAATTGGTCAAGAGTTCCCAACTGCTGATTACCACTGCGGAACCAGCAATCGCTATTTATAAGGATGTTGACCTCAGCTTAGTTGATCGGTGGCAACCGGATCTGATGCCAAATCTGAGTTATCCAGATCCAGATGGTAACGAAATAGTAATTGCCAACGGTAAAGATAAAGTATCGATCTGGTCGATCAAAGAAAAAAAAGAGCTGCAACAGTTTCCGTTAGCTTTGACAGCTAAAGCACTGGCTTTCTCGGCAGATAAAAAACAGATCGGTATTGCCGGAGAGAATCGAATTCATCTCTTCGATCGCACCGGTCAACGTGGCGAATTATTCGATCATACTGGCCCGGTGACAGGCTTAGCCTTTTTACCGGGACAAAATCGTCTCTTGAGTTGCGGTATGGATAAAAGTGTACAAAATTGGGGATTGGCATTGCCAGGACAATATCGCAAAGAGGAGAGACAGTTCATCGGTTGGACCGCCAATTTCCAAGCTCGACTCGATTTCAATCCGCAAGGGATGTTAGAATGGAGCGATCCAAAGAGTTTGAAAGTAAGTAAATCAGTACCGATTCATCAAGGGAAGGTTCTTCTCGGGTTACTAAGCGCCGATAAGAATCAGGGGTACTCGATCGGCCTGGATGAAAAATTAAAAATCTGGTCGGCTGCGGATGGAAAAATCGCCTTAGAAATACCGTTAAAAGGGATCCTTCCTGGTTCTCCGTTTCTTTTGCGGGCCAGTGCGGATAATCGATTTATCGCTATTGCCTCTAGAAATGTGGTAAACAAGAAGGAAGGAAATGGAGACAATAAAAATGCAAAAGCAAACGAGCCAGCTATTCTCCAATTATTCGATAAAATGGGGGTTCTGTGCCAGCAGATCGATTTGCAAAATAACGAAACGCCCAACAATAATCAAAATCTGATTCAGGATTTGCAATTTTTACCTGATAATCGTCAAGTGTTGATAACTTGCGAAAACGGGTATGGGGAGGTTCAGTCGATTGCGTATCAGGAATCGCGACCTGTTGCAGAAAAAGGATTACAGGCACTCGCCTATATCGAGAATGGTCAGCATATTATCAGTATTGGCAAAGATAAATTTATCCATCAGCGCACCTTGGCGAATGCCAAAGAGGTGCATACCTTTGGGCCTTTTGCTGGTCCTATTCAGAATTTTGCTCTCAGTAACGATTTTCAATATCTTGCGGGATCATCTGGGCAGCAATGGCGGCTCTGGCAGATAAGTACCGGAAAAGAAATGGCCCAAGCGACTTTGCCAGCGGCGATTACCTCACTCGCTTTCGGAGCGCAGAATCAGCTGGGAGTTGGTAGTGCCGATGGTTGGATTCAGCTCTATGATGCCCAAACTTGGAAAGAAGGGGAACTTTTTGCCGGAGCCGGTCCGGTAATCGGAATTGCTTTCACTCCGCAACAGCCATTATTTTTGGCCGTAGCGGGGAATCAGATTTCGTTGAATAAATCTTCGCTGTTACGAGTATTATCAACGGGTGATCAATCACTTCGAACTTTGGAATTCAACCCGAATACCGGCAGTTTGTTTGCAGGCGGGGATGATGGTATTTTGTATCGCTGGAATACCGGTTCTTTCAATCCGGAAGGGAAGTGGGAAAAACCACCGCAGATTGTCGGGAATCCATCCGTCAATCCAATGGCTATCACCGCCTTAGCAGTTGATAAAACCAAACAGCTAATCGCCATTGGCCGCCGGGAACAATCGATTTCGCTTCATCAAGCTACAGATGGAAAATTATTGACAAAAATCAAAGTCCCTGGACAAATAGTTCAGATGGTGTTTGATCCTGTGAAACCTGTCCTGTTAGCAGCGCTTAATAATATCGAAATCTGGGCCATGGATGTTAACGGGACTGTTGGTCAACCGTTACCGGAATCGTTTGGCAATAAAATTCAGATGTTTCCGGTCCCTGCAGGGGTTGAAGCGATGACGGTAGATAACAAACAGATTGTTTATACGATTTCGAAAGATAAAATTTTTCGCCAGTGGAAGCTCGCAGCGAGTGAACCGATTCGAGTTTTGAACGTTGGTTCGATAGCGGATAGTGTCGAATTGAATAAAGATGGTACTCTGATCCTTTCGGGATCGCATGAGGGGCAGTTGCGAGTTAATCGGGTTGCCGATGGTGCGGAACTCAATCTATTCCCAGCGCATACGCAGGTAGATGCCAAGTCGATTTATTCGGTACGCTGGGCGCCAAATGAGCAACAGGTACTATCGGCTAGTTATGATCGATCGATGAAATTATGGGATTTAGCGAGTAAAAAGATGGTGCGCGAATTTAAAGGCTATACACCGAAAACTTTTGAAAAGGGGCACCGCGAGGCGATTTTTTCGGCAGAGTTTAGTAAAGATGGTCAGTTTGTCGTATCCGCTTCGAGTGATAATACTCTCAAATTATGGAAAACAGCGGATGCCACGATTGTCCGCGAGTTTATCAATCCCAAACTACCTCAACCACCGATGCCCGAACCTGGAATCTCCCATCCGGGATGGGTTTATCGAGCGCAATTCGCCAATAACGATCGTTGGATCATCAGTGCCGGTTTGGCTCCACGCCAGAAAGGTTATCTAGCAATCTGGAATGTTGCCGATGGGAAATTACTGTTTGGCGAGGAGTTATCCATCGGTCCGGTTTATGATTTCGTTATAACTCCGGACGGGAATTATCTCCTAACTGCCTGTGGTAAAAGCCCTGCGAATGGTCAGATCGATAATGCGATTTATTTGTTACCGATGCCCATTCGCCCCTAGTACTATTTCCCCTAGTACTATTTCCCTTATAACAATTTCTCTTAGAACCATTTTACGATGGTGCGTCGTAAAATGGTTCTCGATTTTAAGAGCCGGGCTCGAATTAGGATGTAGGCGGTTAATAATTGTTAGCCGCGGAGATCATAGAAATTGGTCTTAAAGAGATAACATCCGGGAGTGTAGTGGACGTCTATTTATTTAAGATTCGGAGATTTTAGATTTAAGCGGTTGTTCGATTTACTGAAGGATTTCCCATAGAAATTAAATCGGGAACTATTTTTCTTGGTTGAGCGGATACCAAAGATCTGGAAATTCTTCCATGGATGCCAAGAGCCGATCTGGGTTGGCCGCTTTTAAAGTTTCGGTATCGTGCGAACCGGTAGCAACAATCCAGACTTTGACCTCAGCGGCCCGCGCGGTTTCGATATCGATGGTCATATCGCCCACATACAAAGATTGCTTTTTTGGAACCCCGAAAATTTTCAACGCATGCAGAAGCATTGCTGGGTGTGGTTTGGGGGCTTCGACATCCTCCGGTCCTAGAACGAGATCAAAGCGGTTGGTCAATCCGAGATAAGAGACTAATTTCCGCGTTATTGCTGAAGGTTTGTTACTACAAACGGCCAAGCGAATCTGCTGTTGATTCAATAGTTCTAATGTTTTTTCTACACCTGGTAATAATTTCGTATAGGTAAACATGACCGAGGGGTGATGCTCACGGTAGATTCGTGCCGATTCCGCTGGGTCGATCTGTGGCATCAATTCTTTCATGAGATGTTCCAGACCGTACCCCACCTTTTTGCGGACTACCGATTCCGTGAGATTTTCCATTCCATAATACGATAATACATGGTTTACACTGGCGGTAATGGCCGTATAACTATCCGCTAATGTTCCATCAAAATCAAACAAGACAGCATAAATCATTCAAAATAATCCTATTCCTCTTAAATATCCTGATGATGTTGTATCGATTGGAATCGTGGAAGTGAACTGAATTCCGAATTTTTAAAGAATAAAGTTATCAAAATGCCAACAAAATCTTAATCTAATTCCCGTGCACAAATGACTGCAACGGGAAAATGAAAACGGGAAAATTAAACTCGATTTATTCCAAGAAAAAAAGAGATTTTGTGACTAGGGTGTGCTTTGTATCTAATGGGCGATCATTCTATTTGCTCCTTGAACGGTTACGATAGAACTTACGGTAAAACAGATACTCTTTTTGTTAGAACTAAGGATACTCATCCGCTCGGCCAAGAACAATATCGCGAAGATAAATTCCAGCTTTGTTTTGGGCATTTTGATTGCAGAAGATATTATCATCTTCCGGTAAGCCGATGTTTACCTGACGAAAAAAAGTGACGTTACCGTTAGAGAAAAGGACATTTTGTCCTTGAGAATGATTAATAGCAGTCGCAAATTTATCTGGGGATCTGTCCCGGCCATTAGTAGCAAAACCACACCGGGAGGGATGAGGCGCATCGGCGAGAATCGGGGTAGCGAAAGTATTGGCATCCAGCTTCATCCCATGCAATTGACCATTAGCATCGCGGTAACCCAAGGTATAGGCATAGTTAAAAAGAATCGGTATCTCACCCGCATCCGTTCGATTCCAAAACGGGACATCAGAGTTGTTATCTTCCGAAACAGCAGAAACTGGGCAATTCAGATTGACCGCAGGAGGCAAAAGGCCGCCATCAGACAAGGTGTGTAAAAATGTTCCTGCCGTTTGCGATTCTTGAACAAACGGGAGTCGATTTTGATGAATGGCAGCATAACCAGCAATCGATTGATAATAAATACGCAGATTATTTTCGCAAACGGTTACTTGGTGCTGATCGCGATAATACATAATCATCGGGATTGCGACACTGAAAGCAAAGAAGGACAGTAATAATCCGATAAGCAGATTTCGACGTAATACCGATTTCCCCGCCCCATCTTCACCCTGCGAACGTAAGTAAGCAGGGTAAACAAGTCGATTCGAATTCAAATCGGGCAACTCTGATGACAGATTACTGTTTTCATTCGATGAAGATTTCAAAGCTGATGATCTAGACAAAGAAAGGTGATCGTGTTGGTAAACACCGTTTCTAGATGGCTCTTGATTTCGTTCTAACCCTGTTTCACTCACTTTTTCTTGAAGAATAATGGGCATTACTTGAGTTGTGGGCGAAGTAGTAGCATGAGAGGTTTTGTTCGCGGAGATATTCTTTAGATCAGCTTCGCTTACTCTTCTCTGAGATACGATTACTTCGGCAATTAAAGCGATTGTCCGCATCGCCAAATCATCCGGCGGAGCAATTGAATCCATATCGAAAGCTAGTGGGGCAATCACTTGTTTCAGCTTGATTAGCTTTTCAGAGAGATCTGGTTGGGTACGCAATGATAAATCGATTTGCTGACGTTCTTCTTTTGAATCGATCTGATCCAAAAGATAATCCAGGAATTGATTTTCTATCATATTTTCACGCTTTAATAATTTAGATGGATGAATATATTTTAATCGAAGGAAAGCAATTTTTCCCTGAAATTCTACTTAAAAGATCTTCCAGAAAAAGTGATCGCTATCTTCCAATCTCAATATTCGTGTTATTCAGAGCTTGTTATTCAGGGCTTGGCTATCTGACCAATTCTGATTAGTTGTCGATCTTCGAATTTTGTGAAGACTAAACTTTTGGAGACAATCTAAAAATTTTACGAATAATAATTTATAATCTTAATTGAGGAATTCATTCTCAGAAATTCACCGTCAACAATTGTAAGATTTTTACAATCTTAGATTAAAGTTAAACTCTTGGAAGAGTCGGGGAATCCTTCCAGAGATCATACAACTTAGCAATAGCGGTGTGAAGTCGAGATTTTACGGTACCCACAGGGATATCAAGAATTTCAGCAACTTCTTTATATTTCAAGCCTTGGTAATAGGCTAAAATAACAACCTGTTTAAGGAAATCTGGGAGCTGATCAACGGCACCACGAATGAGCTGGCGTTTTTCTTCTAGTTCCAGATTTTCAAAAGGGTCTGTTTCTCGACTTTCTAGTAGATCAGCTAATGATGAAGGGGTTTCGTTGGCTTGATGGTCTGAGCCAGATATTTGATCCAGACTAACTGCCGGATGCCTACCATGTCTGCGTAAAGCATCGATCGCTTGATGGAAGGCAATCGTATAAAGCCAAGGGCGAAACGGTCTTCCCATTTCATACTGATCGGCTTTCAAATATACCTGGAGAAAGGTATTTTGAAAAACATCATCCGCAAGGTTCGCATCGCCTAAATATCGGCGTAAATAAGAATAAATTTCTCGCTGATAGCGGCGCACCAAAATCCCAAAAACCTCTGTCCGGCCTTTGCGGAAAGAATTTAATAATTCCTCATCAGTACATTGATGTAAGGGATCAAATGGTTGCACAAAAACCTTTTCTTTACTTACGCCTAATTATCGTAAATGGTTCGTTCAAATGGTTCTAAATCTCACACAACAAATTTATCTAGGGTCTATATTAATTGTACCCTATCTCTATTTTTTTCTGTTCCGAGGGTGACTTTTGAAATTGAGCACCCCTTAACATGAGCGATTTATAAGACTTTTTATCCTGACTTCAATATCTTTTACAGATTCTCTATCAAATTCTATTGCTTTTCTTAATTATGATTCAGAAAATCATTTTAATTTCAGGCAGATGGCAGAGAAAAGAAAGTAGGCAGATGGCGGGGGAGAGTAGGCAGATGGCAGTAGGCAGTAGGCAGTAGGCAGATGGCAGTAGGCAGTAGGCAGTAGGCAGTAGGCAGATGGCAGTAGGCAGTAGGCAGTAGGCAGTAGGCAGTAGGCAGATGGCAGTAGGCAGAAGGCAGATGGCAGTAGGCAGTAGGCAGTAGGCAGTAGGCAGTAGGCAGATGGCAGTAGGCAGATGGCAGTAGGCAGAGGAAAGACAGTAAGCAGATGGCGGGGGAGAGTAGGCGGGGGAGAGTAGACAAGATGGAGGGGATGGATGAAGTCCAGAAAATAGTAAGAATAAGATATATTAGAGAAAGAGATTTTAGTGCTCTTTTATAAATTATAAATCATGAATGTAGTTAACTGCTGTGGGGTACTATGAGTTACTGCTAACTACATTTTTGATTTCTAGAGTTGGTATGACCCTGCTATTCAGAGTAGGTTTTATTTTGTACTTTGCTAATTTTGTGTAGGATAAAAGCCCGGTGTGCGATCTCGTGTTCGATTATATGAAAATATAAACCACCCACTGTTTGGGGATTTTTTCCAAATATACAGTTTTCCGTCAAGACCGATTCGGGATGTGATTTAAGAAATGCGATTGCTTCCGCTTGGGCTTCATCCAAAGCGATGCGGATCGAATTTAAATCGTGATCTGGTTCTTTGGGGAACTTATCTTTGGCTAATGGTTCAGGCCGAGATTTAATCGAGGCAAGCATAAACCACTCCGCGAAAGCAAGATGAGCTAAATTTTTTAATAAATTCCAGGTTCCTGGATAAACCGGATCGTTTAATTGTTGGATGGATAACGTATCGCACGATTGCAGAATTTTGCGGCGAGATTGTGTTAATTCATCGAGCATTTGCAATATATCGTGTTGAGAAGTCAAACTGGGATACATCGATCGATTCCCCTATTAAAAGAATGTTTGATTTGGGCAAGTAAAAGCCTAAAACTGGCTATTCTACTATTTGAAGTATTTATACAGGATCGTGCAAAAAGGGGAAGATCCCTATCTGAAAAACTCTTGAGCGAATTGAAGGAACTCTGCGAAAAAGGCTAAGAATGAAAAGGCTAAGAATGAAAGAGCGGGGTATTATTGATTGTCAAAATACACTCCCCATAGAGAGATTGGCCTGTAGAGAGCAGCAGGCCAATCTGTTCAAGTAAACTAAAAAGCAAAAACTCAGATCGATTGTTTCATCATAAGAATCGTTACCACCGCGGTGGTTAAGGCGACACCGAGAATGACAAGCCAGAGGTACCAGGGGAAAGAGGAATTGTCTTGGTCGTAATCTACTGCTGGGGTTTCAACTTGCAAATGAGGCTTGGCTACAATCCTGGAGGTGCGATTCGAGATAGACTCGGGTTTAATAGGGAGAATTTTTTGTTGATCAGTAGGATCTTGCGCTCGATGATCGCTATTCACCTGATTATGGCGAGCACTGGAATGAGGGGAATTCGAAGGATAATTCGTATTACCAGAGGTATTGATCAGGGGTTTTTGTGCAGAAGGGCGTTGGATCGAAGCGGGGTTACTACTTTTAGTTTGAGAAGTTTGGGACTGACCGATTTGTCCCCCGGCATATTGAGGGTGGATCGAGGGGGATGGTTGCTGATCACGAGGAGCATTGACCTGGGGAGTAACCCGAGAATTCGAGGTAGCCGTATTGGTACTGGCCTGGTTGATTCCCGTGGGCAAAGGCGCAGGAGTAACGATCAAATCACGGAATTCGGGGTAGTTATCTAGAGGAGTAAACGGTCCTTGTTTAGAGCGGCAAGCACGCATATTGGAAGCATCGCCAAGCAACCCTTCCCGGAGGGCTTTGCGTATTCCTTCCGTAGACCCTTTGACAGTATGTGACTCTCCTAATTCATCCTTATAAACCAGATACCATAAATCCTGATTGTTGTGGACTTCATTCTGAGAAGGGGGACGAATACTGTGACCGTGAAGATCTTCAACAAATTCGCGGCAGGAGGCAGGTCGTTTTTCCGGATCACCAGACATGGCCCGGCGAATAGCCCAGTCGATACGTTCGGAGATATTGGGATTGATATCGCGCGGTGGTATAAAGTCGTTGCGAATTTTTTTCATCCAGCAATCGAGTGGCCCAACTTTGCCAAATGGAACCTCCCCTGTCAACATCACATAAAGAGTCGCACCAAGGGAGTAGAGATCGCAACGGATATCGGCATTTTTGGCATTGCGGAACTGTTCCGGGGCCATGAAGTGCGGCGTACCTAAACCACGACCGGTACGAGTTAAATTCAATTCCCCTTCCACATCTTTCACTAGTCCCAAGTCGGTCAGTTTCGCAATCCCCGTCGAAGTTAACATGATATTATCCGGCTTGACATCCCTATGGATCAGACCGTTTTTATGTGCCCGATGTAGCCCCTGGCAAACTTGAGCGATAATCCGTAGCGATTCTTCTTCGCTAAAAGGACCATCGCGATCGATTTTCTGCCCCAGCGAAATACCATCGACATACTCCATCACTAAGAATGGGGTAGGGCCTGATTCGCAATATTCGATAGCGCGGACCACGTTCGGGTGATCCAGTAAGCTTGCAGCTTTAAACTCTTGTTCGAATCGTTTCAAAAGTACCGGATTTTTTGCGGTTTGTGGCGGGATAATCTTGATTGCTACAATCTCTCCCGTTTTTTGGCTGCGGGCGCGATGCACGGATCCCATGCCCCCTTCCGCTAATTTTTGCAGAAGTTCGTAATTCCCTACAGTTTGCGGGGTTGAAGGTTTAATTGTTTCCAGCGCCATTCACCTGAACTCCTGAAGAACGATTGTAAAACTTTAATTAGATTTCCACTGCCTCTAGTGAGCAATTTATAGTGAGCAATTAGTGAGCAATTTATTAGTTGGTGAGCAATTTAAGGAATTTAGCTTACCTGATTTGCTTCCTTGAACGGTAAGCTTTTTCAATTATTTTATCAAATTTCTGTAAATCAATTAACCACTATTTGGTTTGTTGATCCATTCCGAGTTTTATTCGATTGGCAATTAATTGATTTTGCAATCATCTCCGGTTATCGTTGGGTATCGTTGTATGATAATAATCTTCGGTAATAATTTCTTGCTCTCGCTTTAAAAATTTTACCATCTTTCGATTCGAAGAAACGATGCAAAATAAATTTTGTCTATTATTTCAGAAATTTTTCTATCCTAGTTCATCTGAATCGATCAATAATGAATCAATTCAATACTTAAAAAGGCGATTTTCGTTTAATGCATATCTGGGCAATTTTTTGAATAACCTTTTATTTTATAGCTTATTTTAAGATCTTGAAACGAATTTTTTGATGATTTTTCCTGAATTATTGTATCCATTGAAGCAAGAAAATAATCAAATGGACACTAATATTTAACTTTTTCTACTCTTTTCACTAATTAGATTAAATTTCAATTCACACCGAAATTATTCATATTCTAAGAATCAAATAATCAATTGTTTATTCGCGATTCTGTCGGTTAGATGATCAAATTTTTCGCAATTCCATTCGTTCATTTGCTGAAATATCGAATGGGGATGATTTTCTAAACGACCAAATTTATATTGGTAATATTAAGGAAAACACTCAAAAAGTTCATTTTATTCTAACTTAAATTAGTTAATATCGATACAATAAATATAATTCAAATAATTCAACCCGATCTATCGAACTATAGCACAAACTCCGCAGGATTAGCAGATTGGTTTTAATTTTTACTTTTGGAATTTCATGGTTAAGTTCGATGATTCCTACAATGAATTCTCTTGTAATTCAAGCGAAAATGCTTCACAATAAATAGAATAGCTAAAATAAATGGATTCCCGGATGATCCGCTAGTTAGGCGAGAGCAAAAATAAGTGGTCCATCGATTCTAAAAACGAACCATAATCGAGGAAGTGACAGGCGATGACACTCTTTGGAAAAATATTGATCTTCTTAAATCTGCTGGCATTCGGTGCCTTTGCATATTTTGCTTCAGTGGATTGGCAAAAACATCAGGAATGGGCACTAGCAGCATTTACCCATGAAATTAAAATCACCGGTTTACCTCTGGATTATGCGGATCCAAAGCCAACGGATATAAATGAGGACCAGGTGGCCTTTTTATTTCGCGGGGAGCAAGGGACCGCGAAAAATCCTAATCCTATCAATTCTGTTTATCTAGATCGCATCAGAAAATCGACCCTTACCTTGTTGGTTCCGAAAGGAAATGCTCTGTTTGGAGGGGCGGAAGGGGATGTGGCTAACCAGATGGAAGAGATTAAACGGGTACAAAAAGTATTGAGCGACCTGATTTCGAAAGCGGATGGTGCCGCCAATCGGCGCCGATCGCTATTACAAATATTGCATAATCTAGCCACAACAGCAGAAGAGAGGGACGGATTATATGCCCTGTTACGCGATTTGCACTTTCCTGGTCGAGCCGATATAGCTCGAACCGATTTACCCTTGCTGGGTCTTAGTGCTGCCCGAAACGCGGCATTAACTGCCATTTCTCAACTCAGTTCCATTAAAAGCCCTCTGGAGTTACAAGACAATGTACGAGTTAGTAACTTGAGAAAAGGGTTGATCGAAGCAGGTGCCATGGCACTGCCCGATACCATCACCATTCCCAGCAGTATGAGCCAGAGTTCACGAGCCGATAAACGAAACGAAATCCTACGAATTCGTACCGTCCCATTAAATAATTTGATCAAGGCGATAAAAAGTAATCCGATCGGTAAAGGGGGAAATCTAGATCCTCTTAAACAAGCGCTGGTGCAATCCGCAGAAGAATCGGATCGGCCCGGATTGCAACGAATCGCGGATATTGTTGCAGCTCCTTTAGCATCTAAATCGGATGTGGATGCTGTTCTGAAATTGTTGGAAGATCAGGTTTTTCAACAGATCAATACCGAGTCCCAAAAAAAATATTTGACCGATTTATTGGGATTAATCAAAAATCCCCGCGCGAATATCGAGGAAGCGAGCGAATCGATCGCCAAAGATCGTCTCGATTTGTGGTTTGCTGAAATTTATGCCCCCATAACCACTGCTAGTCCCAATTTAACGGGGAAAATGGTTCCAGAAGATAGCGAAAAACGGACAAAGATTGCTCATATCCTGTTTCATATGGATAGCAACCAAAATTGGGAAGATCGCGAAGCTTGGCAACAAAGGGTCCAAGCGATTGTTGGGATCAAAGAATATGTGAATGTCATAGAAATCCAAGCCTCTCAATTCGCTTTGATGTCCCAGCGGTTACGCCAATTAACTCTGCAAGATCAGGGAATTTTTGAAGCAGAATATTCGCAATTGATCCAGCAAGCTACTTATCTTGCCAACGAAGCGGTTAAATTGAATCGCCAGCTAGATAATGAAAATACCCTTGCTGCCGAACATCAAGTAAATCTGGAAGTTCGTCGGACAGAATTGGAAGAACTTAAAACACGCTATGCCAGTTTGAAAAAATCGATTGAAGAGGCCATGAGCCAATTTACTCAGGAACAACAAAAGGTTCTCGATCTGAGCAGAAAATTACGATTGGAAGAGGATAAATTATTCGAAAACGAAGAGAAGATTCGCGAATTGGAAAAACAGTTGAATAAATAGTTTGAAGTATTAAATGGTCGCCCCAATCGATCAGTGATTCCTAGCTAAAATTTTACAAAGAAAAGTGGTTAAATCAGAGCGGCAATTATTAAAGGACGCGGAACTATGGGATTTATTGGTAAAATATTTGTTCTGTTAACAGGATTTGCATCTATCTTTTTCTTAATCATTGCTGCCTCTATCTATACCCAAAAACCGAAATGGTTTGTGGAAAAGCAGATAGGGGGAAATGCAGGAGATATAGGTCGAGTGGATTTCATCGACCAAATGATCAAAGTTTACAACGAAGCAGATAAGCGAGCAGGCCAACGCTGGGAAACTAATCGTAGTCCCATCAGCAAACTAGAATCTCAACGGCTAGAACGGCGTGATTTTTACCAGGATCAGCTCACAAGAGTTAGAACGGGGAAAACCAAGGATGGCAAGATGATTTCCGCGCCGATCGTGTTGCAAATGGAGGTCGATCCCAATAACGAACCGTTCTTCACCTTATCGCCGAATAAACCGATCAAAGTGGGGGTTGAAAATCTCGATTGCATTGCCAATTATAATCGAAAGATAAGCGATACCTATGCCGCAATTCGCACGAAACAAGATACGATCACTAAACTAATTAAAGACTATGGCGATTTGACGACTCAGATTTTTGGGACGAAGGATATTAAAGGATTGCGTACTTTTATCAAAGAACACGAAATAATTTTGGATAATACCATCAATGGTACAAAACATCTAGCACCTATCTTAACAGATCGGGAAACGGAGAAATTGATTTTCACTCGGCGCAATACATTACTACTAGGAAGAATACGAGAATTGGAACAAGCGATTAAACAATCGACAACAGGTACTGGGAAGTAGATAAGAGATTGCCCTTTTTGGTCGCCCATCTTCTTCCTCTTTCCTGTTCGATTCTTTTGCTTGAACCTCTCATTTTTGTAAAATCTAGTTAAATTATGCAGATAATCTAAATAAAATGGAAATCGTCAAGAAATAAGGGTTAGAGAAACCAAGCTGAACTTGACAGGATAGACACAATACTTATAAATCGACGCCGGAATAAGTATTGCATAAAGAATGGTATTCAGAACTAAATGAATATTTTGAATGTCCTAAGCGTTTAGTGTCCCAGAGAATTTTGCTTGCCGAGGTTCTTTCCCAAGCTGTGCTCCAGAAAAAATGGGAATTAGTCAAGATATTCAGATACGAGCTGGAACATTGGAAATGATAATACAAAAATCTACCAAGAGTAGATAGGAACATGAGTAGATAGTAACATAAGTAAATAGGAACAAAGTAGATAAGATCAAGACTAGAGAATACCAAGATCAAATAAGATTTTGGTTATCATTCATAGTCGATGGTGATCAAAAATAAGCAACGAACGAGTAGCTTGAAGATGAAAAAGGATTCCTTCATCTATCCTTTGAATTTCATCAGTTAATAAATGGTCTTTCTGGGAATAGATCGATTAATTGTTAAGGGGTAAAGATCGTTTCGCAAGCTACAGCGGGGAATAATATAAAATCAATAAGGAATTACCGGTCAGCAAAACTTAGAGAAAAAACTTTGTTGGGAGCATAGGAGCATAGTACGATGACAACGATCGGCAAGATATTGGCATTTATGAATCTGGTATTCAGTGTGGGAACCGTTGCGTTTATTGCAATTGTCTACTCCACGCGAGTCAATTGGAAAACGGAATATGAACGAATCCGTAAAACAGCACTAACCCTAGAAGCGACCTATAAAGAGGCGGAATTACGTCATAAAAACGACCTGGCCAGCAAAGATGAAGAAATCAATTCCAACAAAGCTGCTTCCATCGATGTCAAAAATCGACTCGATGTCGCCCTGCAAGAAGTTAAAGATCTTAAAGGGAAGTTAAACGTTCAGGAAACAACCACCCAAGCTGAAACGTTGAATCAGGGAATTCTCAAAAAAGAGGTGGAACGTTTACAACAAGAGCGGGGTCGACTTAAAGCAGAGAACGAACAGATTGCCATGAATCTAATCGAAGCGCGCAATGAATTAAACGCCCAGAGGAAATTAACCGTCGCTTCGGAGTCCAATTTCAAAAGCAGTCAATTCCGGAACGAAACTTTATTGCAACAGGTTGAAAAATTAACGAAAGAACTGCTCATTCTTCAACAAAATTCCACGAACAACACCGCGAATGCCTCCGTCTTAACTCCTTTAGCTCCCCCGCCGCCCAAAGATCTACGCGGTATGGTTAAAGAATATGATGCGAAATATCAAAATGCAGAATTGAATATTGGCCAGAACCAAGGTCTCTCGGTTGGGAATAAATTAGATGTATTCCGAGTCGATGCCAAAAATGCTCGTAATTCGGTTTATCTTGGCACCATCCTTGTTAAACGGGTTCAATCGGATCGCAGCGTTGGTAAATTTGAACCAGCGATTTCGGGTAAAACTTTAATGCCCGGAGATCAAGTAAGTTCTTCTCTAACTGGGAAATAGTCCAAATGGCCGTTCCAAGGATTGAGGAAGAGTTTGACCAGTAGGTTTATAGAATCGATTAAAATAGATCCTTCTAAAGTTGGTTTCGGCCTAGAATTAGACAAACGAATTAAACCCCCCTCCGTCGTGGAATTCAATCTACTAAGAGGGATAGGTGAAAAGTATAAGCGCAACCATCCAACCCGATTCGATTACTTGTTTTACGGTAGTCTAGCCTGAATCGTTGATGGATTGCAAAAAGGTTATGGAAAACCTGAATTGGCAGACCGAGTGAAAATGATTTTTTCTCCAAATCTGTCAATTCTCATTGTTGCACAGGAGTGGTCAGGTATGAATGGGCGTCGATCGGTTAGCGTGTTTTCAACTTTGATTGCCCGGATGTCGATGGTATCGATATTTTGCTTTTTGATGTTCGAGCTCCCACTCATCAGCAGTGGCATGAGCATAAGCAATTGCGTGAATATAAGCAATTGCGTGAATATAAGCAATTGCGTGAATATAAGCAATTGCGTGAATATAAGCAGAAGCCAAACGGTATTTTCGCCTCACTTTGCTTTCTCGATACCGATGAATCCAATACATCCATTGCGTCCTATGCTCCAAGTTTCTTTAGAGCTAGAAGATAACAAAGTTGAAAAGAAAGAAACTAAAAATGAGACGAATCTTGAAGATTGCCAAGATCCAGAACAATTAAAACAGGCGTTGCGGGTTGAACGCCAAAAATTCGCCGCTATGGAAAAATTACTTCTACTCCAGCGCAATATCAATCAAGATTTACAGCAGCAATTAATCCATTTTCGTGAAAGTATTCATCGGGCACAGCAGATTCACGAAGAAAATATGGCCAGCGAACAAAAATATATATCTAGGCTGACCGATACCATCCGCCGATTACAGGTCGAGCGGGATCTGTTTGAAAAAACGAATCAGTTAAGAGAAGGGCAAAATAAAGATCTAGATTTAGAAAATCAGAAATTGCGTCGTCTGGTTTTGGAATTTCAAATTCGGATCGATAGTCTGCAAAAAGAAAATACGCAAATGACCAATCGAGTCCAATCCGCAATTGTCCCTAAGAATACTGCCAATCTCGAAAAGCCAGAATTGAAAAATAAAACCGTTAGCCGGAATCCGAATCCCACTCCGGAAAGTAATAACAAATCGGAATACCCGATCTCTTCGCCAGACAAAATTGCTCCTAAGAATGTGCCAGCAACGAAATCATCACCAAAAGGCATACCCTCCTCGCTGCCAACAAAATTACCAGAGAATACAACCGGATATGGAACATCTGCTCTTCCTTCCTCATCTCCTGTTGTTCCTCCGATTATCCAAATCGCTTCGAAAGTAGAAATGGGTCCGAAAGCAGAAATCGCTGGAAATAACAAAGAAAATCCGATTAACAAATCCGTCTACCAAGAAAAACCGACCGGGGAACTAAAGCCCGTAAATATTCCTGGGAACGATACCACCAGCGGCAATTCTTTTTTGTCTAAAAATATCCCGGTGACGAATAAAAGTAGCTTGCCAAAATTAAAATCCAATATCACTCGTGTCAATGCCCACGGGTTGGTTCTTTTAGCTGCGGGAAAATCAGCGGGGCTTCAGGTTAGTGAAACCCTCGAAGTGTATCGTCTCGATTCAACTCACCCCAATAAATCTCTTTATCTAGGTAAAGTCAAGATTTTAGATGTCCAGGATAAAGAGGCGGTAGGACGGTTTGAACCTGTCGTCAAAGAAGCTAAAATTCAGATCGGGGATCAGGTTACTCGGGAGATTAGTACAAGTAAACAAAAGTAAATTAGATCTTTTTACGGTGGTTGCTCGATTTACGTTTATTCTAGAAGATAAATTTCGACGAACCACTTGAATGGCAATCAAAATCAGGTAACAACAACGAATCGATTGGGGGAATAGATCGGTTCATCTGCTGAAAATAATTCAAAATGTTAAGGGGGAAATGAATGGCAAAAGCACAATTACCAACCACGGCCAAACCGAAAAACGATGCCTATACCGGCATCCTGTTTATTTCGCTTTTAGCGACTATCGGAGCATGTGTTCTTTTGTATCTTGATTATAGCAGTTATGAAAATCGGGTTCCGCCCAAATCCCCAGCTATTGAAGTTCCAGGTAAGGGGGGGAGCAATCCAGGTACCTCAAACAAAATGACTCCTCCTGTCAATAATGTGCCTCCTGGCAAAACAGGTTTGGCTCCTAATAAGGGAATTAAATCCAATCCCAATCGGATTGTCGACCTGGACCCCAAAAAGATCGAACCCAAAATTCAACACCCTCCTAAACTGGCTTCTTTTGTTCCTAATGGTGTTCCTACTAGTGTTCCTAATGCTGTTCCCACTAGTGTTCCTTCTGTCAATAATTCGAATTCCAAGAATGTCATCCCAGCTCTTTTTGAAGAACCAAAATCAGTTCCGGGTACAAATAATACGATTCCGATCGCCCCTCCTCAATTAACAAAACAACCCGAATCATCTCTACCGTCTTTCGAGTTGCCTTCCGTTTCTAAAACGATAATCAAAGAAACGGCTCCCCTTTCTGCTCCTACCATTCAGGCTACGACAACTCTTGGGAGTCCTTCGATCGATCCTCAACGTACTCTCCCCACTATATCTTCACCATCGATCTCTGGGGTTCCTTCTATTTCTGGAACGACCAATCCTACAACATCAGCATTACCACCAACCGTTCCTTCTCTGGGTACCTCGACTTTCCCAGCTACAACTACCAAAGAACCCCCTTTCGCACCGATAGGTATTCCCGTTTCAACTCCTCCTGTGTTAACGGCTCCCGTATCACCTACGGCAAATTTACCTACGATTGCTCCAACAAGTACTTCTAATAAATATTCACCCAATTTTCCGGATATTTCCGCGCCAACGATTACTCCAGCCCCTTCGAATTTAGTACCAACTACTGTAAAACCGGCTACCACCACAACGAAAC
>JAKBAI010000270.1 GCA_021809185.1 Planctomycetota bacterium | reverse complement strand
GGCCCAATGAATGCCATGGGAGACATGGTTGTTTTGCGTGATCCCTTGGGTATTCGCCCTTTGTGTTATGCTCTAGAGGGACCACTTTTTGGTGCAGCAAGTGAATCGGTTCCGTTATCGAATCTGGGTTTTCGCAACATCAGAACTTTAGAACCTGGTGAATTAATTCTGATTCAGGATGGGAAATTTGAAGTAATTCGATACGCGGCGAGTAGGCAAACGGCTCATTGCTTTTTTGAGTGGATCTATTTTGCCAATGTGGCAAGCAACTTGGATAACAAAAGTGTCTATTTGTCTCGATCAGAATTAGGGAAAGAATTAGCGCGGCAAGAGAAACAACTCGATCTGGTGCCGTTGGATGAAGATACGATCATTGTCCCGGTGCCTGATACCGGAAAAGCAGCAGCAGATGCGATGGCTCATGAACTAAAAATTCCCTCGGTTGAAGGATTGATTCGTAACCGGGCGGTAGGAAGAACTTTCATTGAAGGGACCAATCGAATCGAGCGAGTTCGCTTGAAATACACCCCGTTACGCGAGGTGCTGAATGGTAAACGGGTTTTATTGATCGAAGATTCGATTGTGCGTAGTACAACACTTCAAATTTTGTTAAATCATATTCGAGAGCGCGGAGGAGCCAAAGAAATTCATGTCCGTATTGCCTGCCCGCCGATTATCGCTCCATGTTTTTACGGAATTGATATGTCGACCGTTACTGAACTTTTTGCCCCTAGGTTCATGGAAGGGAAAAAGCCTACGGTTCAGGAACAACAAAAAATGGCACAAGCCCTTGGGGCGAATTCTTTGTTTTATCTTCCGATCGAAGCGGTATCTCGATCAATTGGCTTATCTTCTGACTCTCTCTGCCAAGCTTGTATCAATGGTAAATATCCCACGAAAACCGGAGAGCGATTGTATCAAATTGCTTTGAAAAATCGTGAAGGGACTAATAACAGAACGTACGAGTAAAGGAATATGAGTAGGTCACGCGACTTAGAGCTACGACTACTTCTTTCGGGTTTATTGAGAAGTTCCTGTGATGAATTCTGTTTTTGCCCTTCAGCCCTTTCATTCTTTAACCATCGGATCTTGCATTTTTAATAAAACGCAGAAAAGAAATTCGAAAAGTTCAAGAAAGGTTAAAGACCTTTTTAGCATTTGCAGTCGTTAAACGGAAAAAATCTTCTTCGGATTGATTTCTTGACTTGGCTAGACATGCCGCAGTATATCGAACATAAGAGGGTTCATTTCGTTTGCCACGAAAAGGGACCGGGGTCAGATATGGGCAATCGGTTTCAACTAGAATTCGATCATCGGGGATGCTCTTCGCCAGGTCGCGGAGATCTTGATTTTTCGGGTAGGTAACCATGCCAGCGAACGAAAGGTGCAAGCCGAGTTCGAGATAGCATTTGGCTCCCTCTTGGGTGCCGCAAAACGAATGCATAATGCCGCGAATCAAGCCATGTTTTTCAGCGAATTTTCGGAGAACACGGATCATATCTGCTTCGGCATCGCGGCAATGGATAATCACCGGTTTATTTAGACTTTTGCCTAATAAAAGATGCTCCGTAAATGATTTTTCTTGAACTTCGAAGGGGGTTTTATCCCAGTATCGGTCTAAGCCTGTTTCGCCGATACCATAGATGGTTTCGGTCGCCGCGGTGTGTTTGATCTCTTCCCAATCGCTTTGCTTTGCTTCGCTTAATTCATTAGGATGAATTCCGATAACTGGAAGCAATAGGGGATGTTTTTTGCTTAATTCAATTACCTGTAAACTGGAACGCAAATCGATTCCGATAGCAGCAATGTGAATGACGCCCTGATCCCTGGCTCGGTCGAGGACTTCCAAAAAATCTGATTCAAATCGTTGGTCTTGAATATGGGCATGAGTATCAACTAACATAACAACTATCTTAAGCTCCGGGTCTATTTATTTTGATCGAGGGGCCATTTGCAGAGTTTGGGAGGGGGATTGAATATTCTGAGCGATTTGATCCATTTGGGTTCGAAGGGGACTCCAAAAAAGTCCCAACCCAAGAACCGTACTACTGAGAATAAAGAGATATAGCTTTTGCGGCCAGGTTTCACAAGAGGATTCGATTAAATCGTTTGATCTGGAGTTCATCTTTTCCGTATTTGTCATTGCAGAATTGGATTCATCAAGAATCAGAATTCGGATGATCTTTAAATAAAATCCAGCACTGATCAATGTATTTATCCCCGTGAATATGATCAATATCCATAGATAATCTTGCATAAAAGGAAAATAGGATTTTGACTGATTTGCTGAAGATAAAAGAACAGAAAAGATCTGAAATTTTCCTGCAAATCCGATCAGCGGGGGGAGGCCAAGCAAACTCAAAATAGAAATAACCATGGCAGTTACTAGAAACGGGGCACGCTGAAAATATCCTTTGAGCCGAGCCAATTCTGCTGTTTTTTGATGTTGAAATATAATGGCAATACAAGCGAATACTCCCAGATTCATCCACAGGTAAGCTATTAAATAAAATAGACTGGTAGCCACCCCTTCGGTGCTAATACAACTAAGCGGTAAGAGCAAATATCCGGCATGAGCGATGGTAGAGTACGCAAAGATACGTTGTAAGTTTGTTTGGCGCAGGGCGAGTAGATTTCCAAAAGTGGAAGTGATTACCCCCGAGGTGCCTAAGAAAATGCCTAAAGTCGTAGCAAGGACGCGATTGACATAGGTATAATTCGGATCGGCTAAAGCAAACAAAAAACGGATCAACAATCCCAGAGCGGCCCCTTTGGACGCTACGGAAAGAAAACCAGCAATTTCTGCGGAACAACCTTCAAAGACATCGGGGCACCAAAAATGGAATGGGATGATCGAGAGTTTGAAGAAAAGACCTAGGACAATCAAAAATAGTCCGATGGAAGGCAGCATGGGCACTTTATCTTCGTTGATCCAAAAGAAATATGCACGGGCGATATCGGGTAAGTAGCCACTGCCAAATTGGGCGATAACGAGGGTAATCCCATAGAGGGTGAGACCAGATACCGCGCTCCCAAAAAGAACATATTTCAAACCCGCTTCACCTGCTTTACGTTCGGTTCGACGAAAGGCAGCGAGCATATAACAGGGTACGGTGGCCATTTCCATCCCTAAAAACATCATCAGGAGATGATTGGCCGAAGCCATGATCATCATTCCCAAGGTGCTCCCTAATAAGAGAATCGTGTAATCGCCACTCGCTTCTTTTTGAGGAAATCGAGTCAAAATATTAAGCAATAAAATGAATGCCAAGCTAAGTAATATAAACCAACGAAGGATAATCGCTAGTGGGTCTATCACGATCATATCAGAAAATATCAGATTGTTGAGAACATTTGTACCTAGAATAACATTAGACCCTGCTATCCGATCCTGATAAAAATTCTGGATGTTTTCCAATTTTGGCCAACCATCCATCACAGCGAATCCCAATGCCGCCAAAGTCCCCATCAACCCGACCCATAAATAACCTTTCCGGAAAGCTCCACCTAGGAAATAGCAGATCAACAAAATCGGGATCGTTAAAGCTAGTGTTAATTCGGGTGAAAATAACAAAAGCGATCGATACAGATGATCTTGAGCAATGGTAAAATCACCAGATGTCGGGAAAGTAGGAGTCATAACAATTTACCTGTATGTTTCAAGGTCGTACCCGTTCGAAACCCTATTATTTTAATTGAGTAAAATCATGAACCCAGGCAGAAACATGGGGATCCACCCAGCTCAGAAGCATAAACTGTGGGAATAAACCTAAAGCGATTGCCAGGAGTACTAGCGGGATCAGACACAAAAATTCTCTAAAACTAATTTCTGGATATCTTGTCGGGTTCGTTGGTAATCCCAGATAAATTCGCTGCCAAGTCCAAAGCAAATAACCTGCCGTGAAAATCGTTCCAATGATAGCCAGAACAGAGAGCAAAGGGGAGAAATGCCAGCTGGATAAAATGACTAATAATTCTCCGAAGAACCCGCTTAATCCTGGTAATCCCATGGAGGCAAAAAATAGGATGATACTCAATCCGCTAAATAACGGCATTTGATTCAAGATCCCGCCGAATTGATTGATTTCGCGGTGATGAGCACGATCATATAAAACACCAACAACAAAAAATAAACCTGCGGAAGTTACCCCATGGGAGATCATCTGGAAAATCGCTCCATCCACACCCGATTCCCAATATTGCGAATGAGCTTTTGAAGAGATTGCCGCTAGGCCTAGAACCACATAACCCATATGACTGATGGAACTATAAGCTAAGAGCTTTTTGAAGTCGGATTGGCCCAGAGCGGTAAAAGCTCCGTAAAGAATTCCAAAGGCTCCAATAAAACCGATCCAACCACTGAATTGTTCTGCGGCCCACGGGCAGATAGGAAAAGCGATTCGAAGTAGCCCATAGCCGCCGACTTTTAAGAGAATACCTGCCAAAATCATACTAATAGGGGTCGGGGCTTCAACGTGGGCATCGGGTAACCAACTATGCAATGGGAAGAGCGGGATCTTTACCGCGAAACCAATAAAGAGGAGAAGGAAAATAATCAATTGCGTATTTTTTGAGTAAAAAAGATCGTTTTTGAAATGCTGATTTGCACTTTTATACGAATTACCAGGGCTTAAAATCGGAATTTTTGTGCTTTCAGGATCGAGCTTTTTGTTTTCCTCTTCAAGCCGATCGATCTGGTTGTTGATGAACAGATATGCTGCTTGACCCGCTTTTTGCAGGGTTCGGATATCAAAGGTATGAAAGGAAATTTCACTGGCAGGAACCCCGCGCCGATCGGGATAATTGGCATTGAGTCTTTGTACCTCTGCCGTAAATTCCTCTTTGCTTACAAAATCGCGAACATTCGTATTATACAAAATAATCAAAGCAATTAGGATACACATACTGCCTGATAGAGTATATATCACAAATTTGAATGCTGCATATCGGCGGCGTTTGCTCCCCCACAATCCGATCAAAAAATACATCGGGATGAGCATCAATTCATAAAACACGAAAAATAGGAATAGATCCATCGCCATGAAAGTGCCCAGAATACCGGTTTCCAGGAACAATAATAAACTGAAATACCCTTTGATATAAGACTTGATATTCCAGCTCGCAATAACGGCAAGAAACATAATGAAAGTGGTTAGAATAATCGGCGGCATATTCAGTGAATCTAAAGCAATGGAATACTGAATATGAAAGCGATCGATCCAACGGCTCCGATGTACCCAATCGTCACTTTTGCGAGGCCCCGGTACCATTTGACCTTCGTTGCGAAGTGCTTCATCTATTCGTACACTGAGCTGATTCCCTTTTCCATAAAGGGGACGACCACCATCATCGAGATAACGATCCATCATCGCATAATATTCGATGAATAAACACATGCTTAGGGTAAATGTTGCCGCAGCTCCCAGCAAAGCCCACCAGCGAATAACTTCTGGGAATTTTTGGGGAAGAAAGAAGATCACTATACCAAACAACGCTGGTAAAAAAATGACCAAAGTCATCAGTAGAGAATCATTAACTAACATCGTTTCCTCGATCCTTCAAGGCTATGAGCACAAGCTCCAGGCACAAAGCAATAGGCAATCGCTTTGAACAATAGTATTTTATGGCTTTCAGATATATCCTTTTCAATCAATGATGATCGCTGAAAAAACATGGTGCTCACCAAATAGAAAATTTATATTCTTCAGGCATTTCATTTTTATACAGTTCAATTTTTATTTACTCTTTTTACTAATCTTTTTTATTAACTTTGAGCGATTGTATAGAAAATCGACTAATTGGCTAATTTAATCTATCTTGCTAATCGATTCGATTTATTCAGAATGTAAGGACAAGACCGCAGATTAAAAGAATCAAGATACTTGAGGTAAAAATCATAAGCATAATGTAATTGCGAATAATCCCTAACTGAAATCGTCTCAATTCGTTTCCGAACCCATAAATCGCTTCTCCAATCGAGCAGAACCAACCATCCAAGGACCGAAACTCCCATTTTTGACCTGTATTCTCCAGTTGGTGAATAGAAAGTACATTTTGCGAAGCATCTGCTGATCCCTGGAGAGACTTCGAGGTTTGAGGGTCTAGAGGACGTTTATCAAAAACGGTAATCACTCGGCAAATCAGTAGAGCAGGGGCAAGAACGATCTTTGCATAGAGCCAATCCAGGTACCAACGATTTTCTAGAAAAGCGGAAATATAG
>JAKBAI010000269.1 GCA_021809185.1 Planctomycetota bacterium | reverse complement strand
TCTGAGAAGTCTTAGTAAAAACAGGTTTGCGAACGATAACCGATTGCCAGTTAGGCGTTGTTCCCCTGCTACCAGTTTTGGATAGCGAGAAAGATGAGGTCGACTTAAATTATGTTCATCTGCGCGAAGTTTCTGACGAGGAGCGGCATCTGTTAGAACGGTTGGGGATGCGCTCGTTGGTCAGTGCGGCCATAATTATCGATAATCAACTTTGGGGCTTGTTGATGGGCCAGCATCGCCAAGCTTATCATCTGGACCCGACGAAATTACTTTTGCTCGAAAAAATCGCGACGATTCTCGCTAGCGAAGTGCCGCGATTCGCCCTCGTTCAAACCGACAAAAAATTGCAGTTGGCTAATCGTGTCTTTGCTTTATTGGCGACCGAATTGGAAGAGCAAAACGATTGGGTCCAGTATCTGATCGATCCGAATCTGAAATTAGTTCAAGCACTCGAAGCCGATGGGCTCGTCATATTGCAACCCACTCGAGCGGTGTCGCTAGGGGGAAACCCGGCAGCAGCAAGTCTCGATCAGCTTCGCCAGTATTTGGACAGTCTCGGTTACGCTTTCTGGTATACCGATCATCTAGATAAAAAATCGATTCGAGGCCTCTCCCCTTGGGTAGGAGCAATGGCGATTAAAATCCCCTTGGCTGAACCGAGTTGGATTGTCTGGTTCCGGAAGGAATCGCCGCGAATGGTAAACTGGTATTTTGACCCGGCGAAACCTGAGGTTTTTCAAGAAGCAAATGTTGAGAAAAAGGTAGCGACAGTTCTCGATAATCATCCCGACCGTTCGTTCGAATCATTCGAAGAGAGTTCGGCCAAAGAAAATCGAATCTCCAATCAAATCACTAATCAGGAAAAGATTTCGGGATATAGTCGGCCTTGGGCCACTGAAGACATCCGGGTCGTGACGGAGGTATTTCGCCCTAAAATTATGGAAGGATTGATCCGGCAAAGACATCAAATTCAGAAATTGCACTCGTTGCAAGAGATTTTATTGACCCAAATTGCGGATGCGGTGGTGGTTCTCGATCACCAGCAAAGAATCATTTTCTGGAACGAAGCAGCAACTCATTTGTACCAGTGGACTGCTGGTGAAATGATCGATCGGCTTCTCCTTAGTCGATTTCCAAAAGAAATGGTTCCTGAGGATCCAGTTCTACAGGAAATCTTGTTAGGGAATCGGGATTACTTAGGAGAATTCCAGGATTATCGTAAAGATGGCAGTCGAGTATGGGTCCAATTGCGGAAACAAAAAATTGTTATGGAAAACGGGAATGAACGCTGGCTCATTATTACAAGAGACATTAGTAAACAGAGACACAATAGCGAACAACTCCGCTTGATGGAATCGATAATCCTTAATGCTCGAGACGCGATCTTGATTTCGGAAGCGGAACCGATTTCAGAACCGGGACCGCGCATTTTATTCGTCAATCCTATTTTTGAAAAGATGACGGGCTACAAAAACGAAGAGGTAATTGGACGTTCCCCTCGATTTTTGCAAGGGCCGAATACCGATAAGAAGACCCTCCGGCAGATCCGAGAGCATTTGCTACAATGGAAATCAATCCGTGCCGAAATTTTGAATTATCGGAAAGATGGCAGCGAATTCTGGGTAGAACTAGATATATTTCCACTGGCAAACGAGAAGGGTAGGTATACGCACTGGGTAGCGATCCAGCGAGAGATCGATGAACGAAAGCAGATGCAAATTCGGCTTAAAAAATCGCAAGAATTATTACGGGAGGCGTTAAGTCGGGGCCGATTGGGGATCTGGAATTGGGATGTGGAGAGCGATCTTTTGGAATGGGATCGTTCCCATTATTTGTTATATGGTTTAAAGCCACGCGAAAATGAGGTTTTACCGTTCTCGTCGATTCTGGAGCGGATTTATCCCGATGATCGTTCGATTCTGCTCGATCAATTAGCGATTTGTAATGCCCAGCAATCGGGCTTTAGTTGTGAATATCGGATTGTCTGGCCAGATGGGTCGATTCACTGGATTTTCGATTGCGGTTCCTATGTCTTTTCGACAGAGGGCACCTTATTGGGAATGTCCGGTATGGTTCAGGATATTACCGATCGCAAAAAGAATGAACTCGCGTTAGCAGCGCGGGAAAAACAGCTTAGCTTGGTGCTCGATCAGATGCCCATCGGTTGTTTGATGATTGATTCCGAATACCGTTTCACGTATTGGAATACTGCTTGCCAGGAGATTTTTGGCTATTCCGCTGCAGAGGTTATTTCGAAATCTGCATTTGATACCATCATTCCAAATAAATCGAGAAGTTATGTTCAGAGTTTATTGAAAGATCTATTCCAAAACGAGCACGAAGTAGTTGGTGTCAATATCAATCAAACCAAAGAAGGAAATGAGATTTGGTGCCGGTGGCACAATGTACCGCTGTATGATAAGGATGGGAAAAATTTCGGTATTCTGGCAATGGTTCAAGATATTACCAAGCTCAAAGAAACGGAAGAGAAGCTAGAAAAAACAAATCGCTATTATCATCTGGTACTGAACTCGATGCAGGATGTAATTTCATTGCATGATAAAAATGGGCACTTTCAATTTATAACCCCATCGAGTGAAAGTATGAACGGTTATCGGCCAGAGGAGTTGATTGGCAAGTCTCCAGAATTACTATTTCATCCAGATGAACTGTCCATTCATGCGAATGCGATTCAAGCCAATCGAAACGGTGCCTTTTCGGTAACGCGCTGGCGCTGTTGCCGAAAAGATAAGACGATTATCTGGGTGGAAACCGCAACACAGCCGATTTTGGATGAAAAGGGGGAATTGAGTTATGCGATCTGCACCTCCAAAAATATAACGCAACAAGTATTGCAAGAGCAGAAACAGCAACAATTGCAAGATCAGTTGCGGCATGCCCAGAAATTAGAAGCGGTGGGACAGTTAGCAGGAGGGATCGCCCATGATTTCAATAATTTATTAACCGCGGTGATCGGCTATACCTCTCTATTGTTGGAGGATTTGCAAAACGGTCATCCGCATTTTGAAATCGTGCGAGAAATTCAGCGGGTGGGCGAGCGCGGTGCAGCTCTGGTACAGCAGATGTTAGCCTTTGGCCGGAAACAGCTTTTACAAATGGCTAATCTCGATCTGAATCAGGTCGTTCAGGAGGTTCGCAGTTTATTACTGCGTTTGATTGGAGAACACATTCAATTTAATTGCGTTCTAGCACCGGAACCGATCATCATCTGGGCCGACCGCTTTCAACTGGAACAGGTTTTGATGAACTTGGTGATCAATGCGCGCGACGCTATGCCGAATGGCGGTCGCCTACAATTGCAAGTAGGGCAAGTCGAACATCCGGGCGGAGTTACCCTGGGACTATCGGATTTACCCGCAGGGCGATACGCCCAAGTGATTGTTTCAGATAATGGAATTGGCATGGATGAAGAAACCATGTCACATCTTTTCGAACCTTTCTTTACAACTAAGGAAGTGGGCAAAGGAACTGGTTTGGGCCTTGCGGTAGTCTACGGAATTATCGCCCAGAGTAAGGGGATGATTGGTTGTGAATCCAAACTAGGAAAAGGGAGCAGTTTCTATATTTATCTACCGTGCCAAGACCGAATAGATGCTCCAAAGCCAAATTCAATTCCGTACGAAGTTTCAGAAATTCCGAATAAAACTAGCTTTTCAGTCCTCCTGGTCGAGGATGATCCCAGTGTGCGAATGTTGACTTTGAAAGTTTTGGAACAGGCGGGGTTCCAGGTCTGGGTTTGTGAATCTGGCCCCGAGGCATTACAGAAAATGGAGACCGATCAACCCCAGATCGATCTTTTGATTACTGATGTGGTCATGCCAGAAATGGGCGGCGGTGAACTGGCACAAATCTTAACCAAAAAATATCCAGGGTTAAAAGTCTTGTATGTTTCAGGATATACTAAGGATGAGGTCATTCGCCAGGGAGTCGAAGCGGATCAATTTCATCTATTGCAGAAACCGTTTTCTCCTCAACAGCTTTTAAGCCGAATAGAAAAGTTATGTTATCCCACTTAACCGCGTTGATAAACAAAAATATTTAGCCATAGAGACGGCAGAGAGATGACAGAAAAGAATCCTTCCTTTGACCTACCAATCTGGAAAGGATCGAATCATCGAATCTGAAATTCCTCTTAGTGGAAATTCACCTACGGATTTGCAAATATAGCTTTAGAACAGGAGGAAGTTATTCCTCTTCCATGAACCATTCTTGGCATTTTGTCATCAATTCCTGATAATCAGGTTGTTTACCAGTCGTTTCTTGAATAATGGTGCAAGCATATTCCACTAAGAAGCTAACAGGGTGCAGAAAACTGCAAGTGCGAAGCATCGCCTCTTTCAATAATCGGCTCATTCTCGGAGAATTACTCAAGTCGAGAACGTACATGCCATGACGCAAATAACCTGGATGAATCGGCATTTCATCCTCTTCTGGTTCAGATAACGATTCTGGCGAATAAAAAAGAATATCATGGCTTGTTTGATAAATCGCTTCCCAAGGTAGCATGCGCCCACCAAAAACTTGGCTTAATCGGAGAGCCTCTTCCCGATCTTTCCCAGCGAACATAAGATGCGCCCCTTGTTGCTTGATTTCTCGAGCAGCCATTCGGGTTAACGGACCGTTCCCAGCAAACAAGACGACTCGGTCTTGCAAAGGTTTCTCTAAATCGGGTTCTTTATGCTTAATTAATCGCAATAGGGAGTTTGTGATCGTTTTGCCAATCAGATTGGAAGCTTTCCAATGGTCCTCCTCGGGTAAGAGGAAGTCACTCGCTTGGACAGGGTATTTTGAAGCCGAATCGTATTGACCAATTTGATGCATGGAGCCATAGTTGCTTGGGTCTATAACAACGCTTTGCAAGCGAACCGCATCGATTGTTTTTCGAAACATCCCAGGACTACCGATCTGAATCGGTAAAACACGATGATGGACTCCAACCTTTCGGAACCCTTCGTTCAGCAAGCCAGTGAGTAGCCAATCCCGTTCTCCCAATCCAGTCACTCCGGTGAATCGCGTCGATTTTCCGATATCCCCATAAGCATAGATGTTTTGCAGATCCTGAATCGTTGGCTGACCTGGATAGGCCTCCATTCCCCGTTCCAGAGCAGCTACTGTCCACAGAGAATGAATCTTTTTACCTAGAATGGAAAGCATTATCCCCGCTTTCCCTAGGCCAACGACGGTCGTTGGGACCGGCGGCTTAACGAGAATTTGAATCAATGGCCAAGCTTCGTCCGGGGTTCGAGCGCGGCAAGTCAATTTGATGATATCTGGTTTTAGTGCGAGCATCTCCTGGTAAATCTTATCGAGATTTTTGGGTGTTTCTTGAAGATTTGTATAAGAGATAACCCGTTTACAACCAGGGAATGGCCGAATTTGATCGGCAATATCCATTTCAATTTCTACATATTCTGCGCTACTCAACACCGCTTGACGTAATAGAATCAGTCGTTCTTCTTCTGTCCCTTTCCAGTTACCCCCATCTTGTAATCGCCGACAGCTAAAGAGGATCGGCACTCGTTTTGCTTCCATCATATCTTTTAGATGAGGGGATTTTTCCAGGGTGTCGAGTCGAATTTCGATTAAATCGGCCCCCAAGGTAACCGCGTTGAGCATATCGGCCAGCGCCAATGTTCTTGAAGTTTGTGCAATGGTGATGCAGATCATGAAGTCTCTCTCATATATTATATCTCTTATCTTAACAATTTAATAAATCCTTGGCTCGGAAATTAGAAAATAAATAGAGGAATGATTCGAAAAAGTGATATTCTTAATTCTAAGAGATTTTAGCTTGAAACTTGTCCCGAATTCTTTTAGGAAATATTCGTTATTGTCTCTGAAAGAAGTTTGATTATATTCCCCAAACGAATGGTCAGATACCAAACTCGGTGGAGAGGTACTCGAAGAGGATGTTTGATGGGAGATGTTTGACGGGGGATGTTTGGTTATCGAGAAGATGGGTTCAATTTTAAAAATACCCTAGCTAGAAAGAGCGATCGCAAAATCGAGCAATGTTCGAGGTTCAAAACCCTTATTTCTACTTGGTTTAATGCTGCGGGGATTGCAACGAAGAGACCACAAAAATGAATGAAATAAATGGGAATCGAAAGAAAAGTAAATCGAGATGACTGGAGAAAGAGCTTGCAAAAAATCAAAAATTTTCCTGGGGTGCTAACAAATCTTTTAAGCGATTATTGGCCAAGGT
>JAKBAI010000268.1 GCA_021809185.1 Planctomycetota bacterium | reverse complement strand
AAAGTTACTTAATTTATTTTATAGAATATTTTGAAAGCCCTCAGAACAACTGCTGATTAAATCAATCAAAGTTTAAGAAAAGTATAATTAAGGATTATACTTTTCTTAGAATAATCTATTCGAAAATTCTATACGAAGATTCTATTTTTAAGGGGATCAACATGTTTCAATTCATTGTATTTACGCTCCTATTTATTTTCATTTCCGATGATTCAAAAAGTGGTAAAACTTTAGCGTCGACTCCGTCAAAAAACTCCTCGAAATTCGATAAGAATGTATTTGAAAAAGGTAATACTGAAAATAAGTTAATAGAAGAATTGGCTCCAATGCCAAAAGAAGTAGAACCAGACTTTCAGTTTAAGAAATTAAAAAATGGCTACGAATTTATATTAAGTCGATCTGCATCGGAAGAACTTTTAGATTCTTTGAATCAATTCACTTATGAAGAGTTTGTTGGAAAAGTTATTCGCGGAGTTACCCACGAGAGCAAACAACAGGAAATCGTCTTAGGTGGAGAAGTGTTTGCCATCGCCGTGAGTAAGGGCGCACCAGCTTTTAAAGCAAATCTTGCCAAAAAAATTGGGAAAAAAGGTGTCGTCATTCGTGTCTATGGTATTAAGAAAGGGAAAGATCGCCCTTTGTTACGATTCGGAACTAAGCTCATTGTTCCCAAGGAATATCATAATCATGTCGATGCGGTCATGACCGTTGTTCGAACTCAAGCATATTATTGGAATATTGAAAAAAGAGACTAAATCGAAATTCTGATGGAACATTTTTCGAATTTTATATAGTCAAAGGTTTTAGTTCATCAAACCAGAAATCTCCGTTTAATTCAATAATTTGTGAATTTGATTATTGGTTTTTCGCCTGACTATCAGCAAGTGGATCGGTTTTCTCAGAAAGTTGAGCTATTAATTGTGGGTGTTGAGCAGCGTCTCCTGTTATTAATCGCGCGGAGCGGTTTCTAGTAAAATAATTCCAGGCCCATTGGCTCATAACAAGAATCCGATTTTGAAACTGGATCAAATACGTGATATGAACAAATAGCCAAGCGACCCAAGCAAACCAACCAGAAAATTGAATCCAATGCATGTCTACAACCGCTTTGGCTCGTCCAATCGTAGCCATATTTCCTTTGTCAAAATAGTGAAAGGGGGGATCAAAAGATTTTTGATCCACTTTTGCCCGAATCTTTTGAGCAACGTAATGTCCTTGTTGCATGGCAACCTGAGCAACACCCGGAAGCGGTTTACCCACTTCATTCGTCATAGCTGCAAGATCGCCAATAACGAATATATCTGGATGTCCCGCAATCGTACAATCGTTTTGAACCGGAATTCGACCGCCACGATCTAGAGTGATTCCTAAATCTTTAGCAAGCTTTTCGCCGATAGGGGCACCATGAACTCCAGCAGCCCAGATGATGTTGTTGGTATCAATTCGATGCTTTTCATGAGTTAGCGAATTTTCAAGAAGAACATGATCGCTATGAATTTCTTGAACTCGATGTTTATTGAGAACCTCCACTTTCATTTTTTGTAAACTCGCCTTGGCATTTTCAGAAAGTTTCACAGGCATATTGGGTAATAGATATTCATGCCCTTCCACTAGGATAATGCGAGTATGCTCGGGATTGATATTTCTGAAATCATTACGCAAAGTCGTATGCGCTAACTCGCTAATGGCCCCGGCAAGCTCAACCCCCGTTGGTCCACCTCCGACAATCACAAAAGTCATGAGCGATGGATATTTGTTATTATCCCCTAACTTTTCAGCAGTTTCAAATGCCGTTAAAACTCGCCGACGAATCTCCGTAGCATCCTCGATCGATTTTAGACCGGGAGCCAATTTTTCCCACTCAGGATGACCAAGATAACTGGTTTGAGAACCTGCAGCGACGATTAAAATGTCGAAAGGAACTCTCGTTTCTTGAATCAATATCTGTTTATTAGGAATATCGAACCCAGTGACTTCGCCAAGAAGTACGAGGGCATTCTTCTGTCTAGATAAAATGGAGCGTAAAGGGGAAGCTATATTCGCAGGGGAGAGGCCCCCCGTAGCAACCTGATAAAGCAACGGTTGAAACAAATGAAAATTTCTGCGGTCTATAAGGGTAATATCGACGTTACATTTTCGCAAGGAAGCAACCGCATTAAGGCCACCGAAACCACCACCAACAACGACAATTTTCAATCGGGACATCGATAATCATTCCTTCAAACAAAATAGACTGTTCATCAACACGCTCAAGACAATTAGAAGCAAAAGAGAGGTTTCAGGACCATCCATTTATTTCCAGAACTGGACAACCGATTTAATACGCAGTCTTATAGATTTCGAGAATTTCTTGCACTTGAGGGGACCGTGGATTGACACGCATCAATCGAGTAATGCTCGCCGCTTTTTCTGCCATAACGGGGATCATCTCTTCGTTTACTCCTAGATCCCGTAAACGTGCAGGCATTCCAACATTTTCTCGAAGTCGACTAACCGATTTGATACTCAACTGTGCAGCTTCTGCCACACCTAAGCCGGTAGTTTTTTCTCCTAACCATTCTGCAATTTGTGCGAAAGCTTGTTCATTAGTCGACAAGTTATAACGCATGACATGTTCAAGAAGCATACCATTGCCACGTCCATGAGAACAATGCACGAACCCGCCAAGAGGATATTCCATAGCATGCACCAAAGCAACTCCCGCATTGGAGAATGCTAATCCTCCCATTGTTGCAGCGAGTGCCATATCGGTCCTCGCATCGAGGTTGTTTCCATTCGTGACTGCTTCGACGAGTGATTTTCCGATGAGCCGGATCGCTTTTTCCGCAAATAGATCGGCAAAGGGATTTTTGCCTTGATAGACCGATTTTTCTCCGTTCGGTAAGGGATAACGAGGATAAGGAATTGCGGTATAAGCTTCGATGGCATGACACAGAGCATCCATTCCAGAATCTGCTGTTACTGTCGGCGGGCAAGGAATCGTCAACAGGGGATCGACGATCGCGGCATTCGGTCGTAAAAAGTTACTCAATACACTTACCTTGACCTGGTTTTCGACATCGGTAAACACTGCTGCCTGAGAAACTTCCGAACCAGTTCCCGCGGTAGTAGGGATACATATTAATGGTAGAACAGGGCCGGGAATATGATTTTCGCCCACATATTGTCTTAAATTGCCACCATGTTGCAGCGCCGTTGCTGTTAATTTAGCTGTATCCATGACACTCCCACCACCAAATCCTAAGATCGTATCGGGGCTGAATTGGCGGCCAATCTTAATACTTCGATGGATGCTATCTAAACTAGGTTCAGGTTCTGCCCCATCAAAAACATGAACCAGTAAACCTGCTTCCGAAAGTACTCCTCGAAAATAATCCATCAACTCGAGTGCTGCAATTGTTTTATCGGTTATGACAAAGAGTCGTTTGGTTTTTAATCTAGCGGTGACATCTTCCAAAGAACGTAAACAGTTCACCCCAAAAATTACTTCCCCTGCTGAATGAAATTGAAACGTTGTAATCGTTGGTGAATTCATGATGATGATCTCACAGTTATATTTGTATTCTTCATTTTGGCTAAAGATCGTCAAACGATATCGTCAAAAGCCTACTCATTTAATATAGCAAAAAAGAAGATTAAAAAAAGCGGTCGGAAGGAATAAGCAAAAATTCATCATAATTTTTTGATTGGAAAAACCACATGAATGGTGAGAATGTTGGAGAGGATATCTTCATTGGAGTATTAACGATCTCGGATCGAGCTTCGCAAGGAATTTATCAAGATTTAAGCGGCCCAGCAATCCTTCAGGTCTTAACGGAAATAATCAGTTCCCCTTGGAAACCGATTTCGCTTATCGTTCCCGATGATCAAAAAACAATCGAAGAGTCATTAATTCACCTCGCTGATCATGAAAATTGTTCTCTTATCGTCACAACAGGGGGAACGGGCCCGGCGAAACGAGATGTTACTCCCGAAGCAACAAAATCAGTATGTGAAAAAATTCTTGATGGTTTTGGAGAACAGATGAGGGCAGTTTCCTTAACGAAAGTTCCTACAGCAATTCTTTCGCGTCAGCTCGCAGGGATTCGGGGGAAATCACTGATCGTTAATTTACCAGGTAAACCAGCGGCTATTCGCGATTGTCTACTCGCAGTTTTTCCGGCAATTCCTTATTGTATTGATCTCTTGGAAGGACCATATATAACAACGGATCCTAAGATCGTTCAGTCTTTTCGACCAAAGAAATGATTCATTGTTAAGCAACAAACACAATCAAGGGATGAAATTTCGATTGCATAAAGATATTGACGACGATTATTCAGAACGATTAAGGCTCGCAAAAAGTTGAAATTTTTTATCGGTAATTTTTACTTCTTATGTCAAGGGATTAACATTTGAAAGTGAGGATAAGTTGATCTAGATTTGGTATGTCGCAACCTTCAATCGAACAGCAAAAAGTAAGAATATTACTTCAGGTTCGTTTTTAACTTACTGTATAAAAGAAATATTGAAAAGTATAATTAAAAACAAATAGGTACTTATACTAAATTGAGAATAATTCTATACCTACGAAATCGAATTCGTCCTACTTTTATTGTCTGCCCAAGGGGAAGTATCGCAAGCATTTTCGAGTACCCATCTGTCAAATAAATATACTAACCTACCGTTGACTTATTAAGGCGATAAGTCTAATCTGTCCTGCAAGATAAAATCTCTTTTGCCAATTTTTAGTTAAAACATCATCTCACCAATAAAAAAGTCGTTCATAGCCAAAGCGGGAATAAAAAATCATGGATGTAACCTGCTGCTTTTACTCGACGAGGATGAACAAGCGACGATAGTTATCTCGAATAACTGAAATAGGAATTCAAATCTTATCGACTGGTGATCAAAAATAATTGTTGATTTTGATGGCGAGATAAGTAAAACTTTTAGATCGAAAGGATCGAATTGGGAAATTTTTATAAATTTCGGGAGAAAGGCTATGAAAGTTTATCGGCTTGCGATTGGGGTGATTACTTTTTTGATTTTGGTGCATGGTCCCAACCTGTTCGCATTAGACCCGGTTCATAAATTAAGTCCAGCAGAGAAGAAAAAAACGTTGGACTTTTTATACTCGCTACAGAATCAAGATGGGGGATTTGTCATATCCAAAAATGCAAAAGGGGGGAGTAATCTGCGGGCAACGACCGCGGCATGTCGAGCGATTCATTATTTTGGAGGAGAAGTACCACACATCGAAAAAGTTCGAGAATTTCTCTCGTCATGTTTCCACTCTGAAGTCGGAGCTTTTTCAGATCAGCCAAATGGAAAGATAGATGTGATCGTCACTGCTGTTGGTATGCTTGCTATTGTGGATGCGAAAATGGAAACAAAACAGTTCAAAACAAAAGGGGTCGATTACCTCATCAAAAATGCTAGTGAGTGGGAACAGATTCGGATGGTAGGTGCAGCTTTCGAGGCTTTGAAGGAATTTCCAGCTAAACCAATTGAGAGATGGGTGAACCAACTGAATCAAGATAAAAATCAATTCGGCGGTTGGGGGACAGAAGAACTACAAGCGAGAGAAACGGGGGGTAGGGTTGCTTTTTTCTTACGTTTGAATCAATCGATGAAAGAAGTTGAGAGAATAAAACAATTGAAGATTATCACCGAGGGCCAACAATCTGACGGTGGTTGGATTAAGGAGAAAAACAAAGGGTCCGATCTTGAGAGCTGTTACCGAGTTGTTCGTGCTTTGTATCTCATGAAACAGTTACCAAAATCTCCCGATCAACTGAAACAATTTATTCACTCCTGCCGTAACCAAGATGGCGGATATGGGATTCAACCTGGGTTGCCTTCAACAGCTTCAGGAACTTACTTCGCTGGCGTTATTTCCTACTGGTTGGAGCATCTTGAAAATAAAACAAAAGTTGAGAACAAGAATTAAACATATCGAAAAGGTATTCAAGAAACATAAATCATAATCTAAGAATAACAGATACGTTCAGATAAGCAATTTTAGCCCTTTATGATTATTTTGAAAAATGATAATTTGTATAGTAGAGAAGTTAGTAAAGAAATCTTCACAAAAAAAGACTTACTTTTTCAAACTAAAAAGTAAGTCTTTTGATAGCAATTAGTAATGGGAATAATTACTTAATCTATTTTTGCGCAGAAACAGGACGATCTTCTTTCAATTTTTTGACTTTCTTCGAATCTTTCAAAGCATACTTTTGAGGAAG
>JAKBAI010000267.1 GCA_021809185.1 Planctomycetota bacterium | reverse complement strand
TCGCGGCAGCAGACAAAGATTTCGCCATCGCGAATCTTTAGACCTAGTGGTTGAAATAGTCCGGTTGCTATGCGTTGCCAGGTAAGTCCGTTCTGAAGTTGATCGAGGCCCTTTACGATCCAGATATCACCATCCCAAGAACAGATTGCCATGCGTTTACCATCTGGGAAGAAATCAAAACCGGTCAATCGGAGCTGAGCATTCCAAGGATTTCGTAACGGTAGGTTAAACGTATCTACTGCAAAAGGCCGATCGTTATTGCCCATCGAAACGGTAGTTTTTAGCAGCTCTGGCCAGCGTTTTGGCCCACCATGGGTCAAAGAGGAAAGTTCCCTTGCCGCGGGGGATGAACCAGCAAAAGTTACGAGGTCTACCCCTTTCGCTATGAATAATTTTAGCCGAATTGAAGTTTCGTGAGCGGGAATCTGTATTAGCTGATAACCATCTTGTTGGATTAATTTCGCTCTGCTATCGCCAACGAGCTGCACATCGATATCTTTAGGTGCAATTCGAGCGAGGAGTTCGTGAGTAGATTTTCCAACTTCCAAAGTCCGTGTATAAACCATTTTTCGAGTGGTGGGATCGGTTTCTACGCCTTCAAGTTCGAGAATCGGTGCCGTTCCAATCGAATAAGAGATAATCGTTAGATTGCCATAGGCGTAAGTGCCTTTGAATTGTGCCCAGGAATGTGGAAGTGGACCATAGGGTCTATTGTCGCGACCGAGAAAACGAGGATCCTTAAAGCTACCCGTTTCTGGATTAGCCCATCCTGGTCCAACTGGGTTCGCAAAGAGACGATCTCCTATTAGTTTAGGATGTACCTGATGCTGACCGTTAAAATGAATTCCTTTCCAGTCGATAAATCCATCCCCACTCCAAGCGGTTACATAGCGCATGGTGTCATGATCGAATAAAGCCCAGCTCTTCCCGCGAGAAACTCCTCCAGAACCTGTATCTAATCGAACAGCAATCCCTTTATAAGCGATATTCGGGCCCGGCCCACCAACTTCGATCGTATTCATCATTGCCGGACCATAATCCATAGTGACCCAAGGTTGAACATTGATCGGTTTCGGTCCGAATTCTTTCGGTTTTCCTGGAGGTAATTTGGCAAGATAATTGTCATCTAATTTGACATACTGTCCAGGATTGTTCTGCTTTAGATAAGCTTCGCGCAGATAATGGATGACATCATATTTCTGCCGTGGTACCATCCAGGTTTGTGGCGCCATCATGTTATAGCCACGGGTCAAAGTTTGATAGAGACTGAAGGGATCGCAACCATTTTTAAAGATATGCTGGGCAAAACGCGGGGAGGTAGGAAGGGAACCGGGCTGGTCGTGGGTGCCATGGCAATTCGAACATACACGATTGTATATCTCTTCTCCACGTTTGAAAGCTTTATTATCGAGAGTTTTCAACATGCCCGCGTGATCGATTATTTTTTCATATTCTGGAATAACCAGAACAGTTTGAGCAGGTCGTAATTCTCGCGCTCGTTGCGGCCCTTTTTCCGCAATTTCAATTATATATTTGGCGAGGTCTAGAAACTGTTGCCGATCAGAAAGGGGATTAAGCAGCCCTTCAGGCATCAGAGAAATCGTTCCCTGTTTGCGCTGTTCAATATCGCTTTTTGGAATTTCGATTCGTTTACCATTCGCGGCAGGATCTAAAAGAGTTAATATCTTTTCGGTTTCTCCGCCAAGTAAACCGGTGATCGTTTTCCCATCAACTGTGGTAATGGTTATTGGTTCATATCCTTTTTTGATCGTTTTGGATGGGAATAATACCGATTCGATTAGATATTCCGCGGTGATTTTTTGGGTTGGTGCATTTTTATTATTTGCATTTATTTTATTCGATTCCATCGATTTAGAAATATCTGGACCCAGTTGAGTGCCACCATTTGCCGCATCGTGGCATCGAGCACAAGTTAGAAATGGTTGAAAGAAAAGGACTGCACCACGACCAGCATCGCCGTTTTTGCGTGCCGATTCTACTAGGTCTGTTAGCGATTCTTTTTGTAGTTGTTGGGTGAGTGTTTGTGTTTCATCGGCATAGATCACATTTACTTCTAGATTTCCGAAAAATTGTAGAGCAGTTACGAGACAAATCAATAGCGAGTAGGGAGATATAAACTTCATTCGATAGGTTTCCTAAAATATAAGCAGGGAAAAAAGTTCAAGCCACTTTAATTCGGGGTAATGATCTCTACGAAAAAGCAATAGGGGTTGATTGGATTACTTCAGAGTTAGATCAAGAGGAGATTGGTCACATAATTGCATAAATATCGCGGGCTGAAATTCTTAGATAATTGATATAAAAAAATAGAGATTGCCAACGGAATCAAGAGTGGTGTTCTTGATTCCGTTGATAAAGATTCCCTATTTGGCAGCTTGTCGAGTAACGATCGGGACATATCCTATTTCAAGCCCTTTCGGGGGTGTAACGAGGATCGCGGGATCGAGATGAGCCAGTTTGCCGATGGAGGGGGGTGGCAGATATTCTCGCTCTTTGGTCCAATTTTTATGCAGAAGTTCGACCCGTTTTTGCAGCTTTTCGCGCTGTTCCGGGGTAAGATCGGCATTGAGTACGGCTGGTTGATCAGCGAATCGATACCAAGAGTAAGTAACGATACTACCATCCCCAAGTTTTACTTGAAATGGTCCAGCAGCAGGCCCCGGTTTTTTCCAGCAGCTATCGGCCTCTTCTGGAGTTACATAAGCACGATCAGGATTTCGTTTTGGAGGCGGGAATACCGCTTTCGTAAGTCCAGTTTCGCTAGGGACATCTTTGACATCGATAGGTTCCCATTGCTCTTTACCATTTTTATTTTTATCCAAACGGTAATATTGGGGCAAGGACATCGTCGAATCATTTTGCGATTTAGTCATCAACCCTTTTTTCCAACGATAGCCATAAGTTAGTTCATTCACAGCTGTAGGCGTAGCAAATGAATTCCAACCTACTCTTATTTTCTTATCTTTTTGGGTGTTGTAAGGATAGATTTGCCAGGTAGCACCCCCTTCCGATTTGAAAGTGTGAACGATGGAAGATTTAGGATCGATTACACCAGCGGCGACCGAGCCACCTTCGAACCAGCTCTGAACACGGTCCCACAAAGCCGATTTCTTATAAGCGGTAACACGATGAATAAGAGGAGCATCCCCTTTCGAGCTATTCGGAAAAAGTACAGGAGTAACTCGGCAGTAGCTAACCCCCTTGGCATCCGTAGCGATGAGTGCCGGAATATGCTGTGTCTCCATCTGAATCGCTCTATTGGGATCCGAGGGGCGAGTGTCTAAAAATAGTCCTCGCATCTCCGGTTTATCAATGGTTGGGCGGGAAAAGAATTTGGGTAGAAAGAAGGTAACCGGGCCTTTGAAATTTTCGGTATTGAGAAAAAGGGTCCAGCAATTGTTGCCTGTAGGTACATCTTTACCATAGGTAGTCGGGCTAGGATCGGTGAGGGGCAAGGGGAGATAGCCATAACCGAACAATTCTCCAGAAGTCCCTTGTTTGAGATTAAGACCATCGGGGGGCCATAAAACCCAAGGGCTGAGTTGAGCGATAGCATATTTGCCCGCAGGATTTTTCCAGTTCCTTCCCTTTCCCGCTCCAGGACCGTTCGCCCATTCAACAAAGTTTAAGGCAACACCCCCCATGATAAATTTGGGAGTTTCTGTTGCAAATTCTGTATCACGCCACCAGCCAAGGCCCCCTTCAATATCGGAATACGATTTCTTGGGTCTTGGTCCATCGAGTTGAGAAAACATCCAAGTTCCAAATAATCCGCTCTGAAATTCCTGACCCGGATAATTTTGCAACAGAGGCCAAGCGGCAACATACATTGAAAAGCCACCGTTGAATTCTTTCGGTACTCGGCTATGAGGGACTATTAAATAACCGGCCATTTCTGCCTTTTGAGGCGACTTTTGAACCTCTTTTTTAGAGCTTTTCTCATCGGCTCCATACAATCCCGTTTTCATCAATGCGCTTGGCACAAATGGCACAAGACAGAATATCCATACCATTATGATAAACCGGCTTTGATGCCATTTAAAGAGCAATTTCTTGATCATCATTTCTCCAAAATTCCCGGAGTGGATTTTTTGTTACTTTAGTTGATCGTTTATACAAACTTATTACCGAGCTTCAATCGACTATGGATTGAAAAGAAAAGTAAACTATTCTCATTAGTTTTATATTCTAGTAGATAGATAGTTTCAACATGATCTTTTCTAAATTTTTATCGATCCCTTTTTGCCTTTACAGGTGCCCGTAGCTAGTGTCCATTACTTTGCAGAGTTATCTTTCCTTTACTCAACTCTTGTTGTGTTCAGAAAAATTCGAAATTGAAATTCGTCGATAACTTCTAAATAATTCTAATTAGTAAGGATAAACGGAATCTGCTTCGATAAATCAGTTAGCTATATTTAAAGTAAGGCTTTGGATAGGAAAATACTACAAATATACGTTTGAGTGTTGCAGCTTGCGTTTGTGTTCCGATTTTTGATTCTAAGGCGATCGATTTCCATAAAAATCTTTAACACTTGAGCTTCTCTTCGGTTTCGATTTCGAATTTGCTTTAAATCAAAACTTTACGATTTACTCGAGTTCCAGAGTAAACTTTGAATACATTCTAACTGAACATCGATTAAGCAATACGATTTCGAATCGAGATTCTAAACACTCAGAAGAAGAAGGGAACCGCAAGATTTGGGTCTTCATCTCATGGGGAAAGCAATTCAGATGATTGCTAATTATTCATTATCGAATGGTAAGGAATTCTGATGGTTCATTTTAAGAAAAACAATGTGGCGGATATTATCCCAGGCGATGTGGACCCCTGTAAAAAGTAAGATCAGAACAGAAGTAGCAACCGTAAATAACGCAATAGTTAGATTGTGGGCAGCAATGAAGGCCGCAGCGATGAGCAGTTTATAAGCAAGGATCGGTAATACGGCATGGAAGAGCCAATCTTCAAAAATGGGGCGATACGCTTGTTGGCGACGTAATCGTCGAGTAACAAGGGTAATATAATAAATTCCAAAAAGACCTATGATTCCCCATAAGAGAGCTAAGCCCAAAAACCCTGGCCAAGGAATTGACGTGCAGACAGAGAGGAGCAACACCACAGAGAAATGAGATACCGTTGGGGATGAGAAGGCATCGCTAGCTTCGGCATTGCCTTTACTTAACGGCAAACTCGAGATAAGAGTCATGACGACAAATTGCAGGCCAATAAGCGTTCCTGCCGCAGAACCGACAATCACATAAAAATTTGTCCAACTATTCAACTCTGGCATAGCTGCGATTCACAACTCTTTCTAAATTCCCTTAAAGGGCTTCAATATATTATTATAAGCTAGGAGATAAAGTGATTTCTAGCGGTTGATCATTTTTTGAGCCGCTTCGGAGTAGCGATGACCATGGACAGTGAGTTGATCCGCAGCAATTTTGATTTCGCGAAGATCTTCCGCGGTTAAATTCACCGAAACCGCCCCTATATTTTCACGCATTCGATCTAGCTTTGTCGTTCCAGGAATAGGGACAAACCACGGTTTTTGCGCGAGAATCCAGGCAATGGCTATCTGAGCGGGCGTAGAATGCTTTCGAGCCGCCATCGATTCCAAAAGCTTGACAAATTCGATATTCTTTTTTCTATTTTCAGCGCTAAATCGTGGCGAGGTATTGCGAAAATCGTTCTCGTGAAAGTCTGTGTTTTCGTTCACTTTGCCAGTGAGATAACCTTTACCTAGAGGACTAAATGGAACAAGACCGATTCCGAGTTCTTCTAGAGTAGGAATGATTTCTTCTTCGGGTTCTCGCCACCAGATCGAATATTCGCTTTGCAGTGCGGTAACGGGCTGGATAGCATGTGCTCGGCGAATAACATTCACCCCCGCTTCGGATAGTCCAAAATGTCTGACAGTCCCTTTTTGGATCAGTTCTTTTACAGCCCCGGCAACCTCTTCGATAGGTACCTCGGGATCAACCCGATGTTGATATAAAAGATCGATTCGATCGGTATTCAACCTTTTCAGAGAGGCTTCAACTACCTGTCGGATATGTTCTGGTTTACTATTCAGTCCAATCTGTTTGCCGTTAGCATCGATCCGAAAACCGAACTTGGTAGCTATTATGACTTTATCTCTTACGGGTGCGAGAGCTTTGCCTACCAAAACTTCGTTTGTATACGGACCATAGATCTCCGCGGTATCAAAAAAG
>JAKBAI010000266.1 GCA_021809185.1 Planctomycetota bacterium | reverse complement strand
ATCTAGCGAATCTTTTTAACCGAATCAACTCTTTGAAATCTAGCTCGACCCGCTCGGATCAATTGGAGCAATCCTCGAATTTTTTTTCGCCACGTAGGAGCATGCGACCACTGAATCATCCCCAATAATAGATCTCCATCCGCATCGTTGGGCTTTATCAAGGCATCATAATGCGGGCGCCAACTACCACTCCTTAAACTAACAACCTGAGGCACTGTTAACTCCAGTAACCCTTCTGCCCCCTGAGTGACCCCCCAACCACTATCGCCGCTCCCACCAAACGGTGTCGCTGGATGAGCAACCGGGACGATTACATCATTTCCACATACCAACCCCTCTTTCAGCTGAGCTGCAATCGCTTCAATTTGATGCCGTTGATTACTGAATACACTCGCGCTGAGCTGATACGGGCATGCTCGCAAGACCCCCAAACAATCAGCAATTTCGCGAAAGGGGATTACCATACAAATCGGTGCAAACAATGCTTCGCGCATGATTGACATTCCAGGATTGACATGGATCAATATCGTTGCGGGATAAGATGCAGAATCTCCATTGGAAATAAAATCGTTGGCAGGATTAAGTATTTCAGCCCCTGCGGCGATTGCTTGTTGCACCTGTTGATCGGCTTGGATCATCTGCGCGCGGGTCAACAAGGTTTTAGGGGTTCGATCTTGTGCCAAAGCTTTTAGTTTTTCGATAAACTGCGGGTAGATCGATTCCTGAACCAGCACTCGCCGAACCGCAACACAGGTTTGGCCATGATTGAGCATAACCCCATACCAGACCGCACGAGCTGCTAACTCCGGATCCGCTGAATTACAGACGATCATGGCATCGTGACCTGATAATTCCAAGGTACTAGTGATCAATCGTTCTCCTAACCGCGCGGCGATTTTTCGCCCTACTCCCGCACTGCCGATGAAAATGAGATGATCGATCGAAGTCTCGAGCAATTGTGGGCCTATTTCTCTTGCTTCGGGCAGAGTTTGAATCAAATAGTCGGGAAACCCGCTGTTGCGAAATATATCGGAGATCGCCTCGGCTAACCTGGGCATCCACTCGGAAGGTTTCCAGAGCACGCTATTCCCCGCCGTAACCGCTTGCAGAATGGGGACGAGATTCAAAAATAGCGGGTAATTCCAAGTCCCTATAAATCCGATAACTCCGCGGGGGCGCCGATAGACCGTGTCATGAGACCCGGTCAACCATAAGGGCCGTTGCGAATTAGCTACCCGGCGCTCTTGCAGAACCTTTGCCGCATGCCGTTCCAGAAATCGGCACGCATCTACCGTTGGTAGCAGATCAGTAGCCAATACCTCATTTCTCGATCTTCCCAACTCCTCGCTAACCAGATCGGCCAATTCCGCGGAACGCTCCACCAAAAGAGAACGAACCTTGCGGACAATCTTTAATCGCGAGCGTATCGATTGCCGACTCCACTTTTGTTGCGCTAATCGACTCGAATCGGCTATTTTTGCCAATTCACTCGTCATTATATTATCGATCTTATCGATACTTTTTGCTACCTCATCCGTCATTGAACTCATACGCCCCTCTGTCACCCAGAAATCGATATTCTTGTTGTTATCTTCGCTATTTTATTTGAGAAATTAGAACTTGCGATACCATTAAAAAAGAATTTCAAATATCTAAAAATAAAGATCGCCCGCCGTTCGTGGATTGGAATTAAAAATAGAACGTATGCCGTTTTTCAATATCTCTTTACTCGGACTAGAATTATACAAAAGTGCCGATTGGAAACTCACTAACGAATGTTGTAATAATAATTTGCTGAACGATTCGAAAAGGAGAATCAAAAAAATTCTGATCTGGTCATTGAGCTTAACCGATTACCTAAATACAGTAAAGCTGGACGTTGGATATGGATACAAACGTTTTTTTGCTCGATGGGTAACTTAATCGAAAAATCGGGAACTTATTATCTAGACTGTTCTTATTTAAGAATCGTAATTATTTCAAACCAGACACATGAAAAGGCAAGAGGGCGAAGGCCAGGGAAATATAGCTCATCCACATTAAAAATTGCTAGATCAACTCCTTTATCAACTCCTTTAACGATAGCTAAAAATCCCTAGCATGCTACAAACTTTTTATCTTGGATCCGCTCAGCTTCCGTAGCCATTCCAGAGTAGATCGGTCGTGCCAATATCAAATATGAGAAGTTTATCGCGTAGAGCGTTCGCGCTTGGCGGCTCCCAAGAAGGGGGAGGATTCCGAGTAGGATTGCTATTTGCTTCCCCATGACCATCCAAATAAACAACGTTCGCCAATCGATTATGTCGAAAATGAACGGAAGGATACTGGAAAGAGGGGGCTTCCAGCAAAGGGACTTCAATAGCAATTGTCGGACCATCTGGGTAGTTGTTGATCCAGGTACCTGCGGAATCGGTAAACGCAATCGTGGCACTCGTCGATTGAATGGTATTGATAGTAACTGGTTGCCAAACAGGCGTATACAAGGGAGGATTATAGACTAACGGAGCGAGATATTCATAATTATAGCCATATCCCCCCGATCCGCCACTGTAGGTATATTGGATCACACGCGGATCGAGATTAGGACAAACCAGCGACCGGGAATTATTTTCGAGATAGGGCATTAAATGACCATCGATGGGGGTTACTGCCCCATTGACAATTGTCCCAAACCACCAGCGATCCACCCCATTGACCTGCGTGCGTGCCGGGGGTAGTGTACCATTGAATGTACTCACATAATTATTGACAGCGAGACCGAGCTGTTTCAGATTATTTAAGCACTGAGTTCGACTTGCGGCATCGCGGACTTTCTGTACGGCAGGCAATAATAACCCGATTAAAATCGCAATAATTGCGATAACCACCAACAATTCGATCAAGGTAAACCCAAGCGGCCTCTGGGTCTTTTTGCTACCGCTTTGAATCTTGGTTGCAGCTAGGACAAAATCAACTTCGATCTTATTGGAGCAATCAAAAAAATGATCTCTTTGCTTTTTTTTGTTATTACCAGAATTAAAATCGTAACCAACTTGAGAACGGTTTTCAGAACCATCAAAAATTCCATGCCTAAAGCTATGGTAAAAGCTATGATTAAAGCTACGCCTAAAACTAGATTGCTTGCAAAAAATCATCGAGAAAAACTACCTTTCCCAGCCGGTTCGGACTGGCGAAAAACACTCTCGATTCCAATAGCGCAGCATCTGCTCACGACATGCGAACAATTTCAATGTGCGCTCGACTACCTGGAACCGAGGTTTTCGAACTCTCATTGATTAGGCAGGTCTTCTGGCTCTCGGCTCTTCCCGAACGATCGACCCCTTCCCATATCGTTTCTTTTTTGCTTTGCCAACAATTGGATTTTGTGTCCAATTAATCAAAACAATCACTTAATAGAATCGCCTGTTATCGCGAATGTTGTAAAACTGATTTTCCTACCTGATGCTCAAAGCTATTTTTGGTTTTCGCTTAAGCCTCGGATAGAATTCAATTTCAAGATATTAAGTTAAAACAATACAGTGGTTTTTATGTCGATCTTTCTGGCCGATTACAGCGGCGGCCCCGCACCGGAATCTCACCGGTTTCCCTTTTCATCCGTTCACAACAAGTAAACGGAACCTTATCAACATTTCTTTTTTTAGGAATTCCTCTGCGATCAGTCAAGGATCCGATTTACCATCATTGAAAATTGTTTCTCGCCAAAATCAGCTTAGAAATCGCTTCTTTTCGGTTTGTTTCGATAATTTTGGCTCGAATTAAATTATAAATGGCGATTAAGCTAAATGAAGAAATCGGGAATCCTATTTTATCGATTCCAGCAATAAAACCGATTATCTCAACGAAATCCAATTAAGAAAGAATCGGAGCAAGTCTATTCCTGAATTAAGATGGGAGAAATAGAAACCTTTTCCATAGCGATTAAGACAACTGCGTGCCCAAGAGATTTTCATTGCCTTAGCTATTAGGCTATTGACCAGAAACCAATGTCTGGTAATGTAAAAGAATCATTAATTACAACACCTTGGGGGAGGGGATGATCATGACCGAAAAATTAAAAGAAATTTGGTTGGTGCGTCACGGCGAAACGGAGTGGAGTATATCAGGTGCTCATACGGGAAGAACCGATATTCCTCTTACGCAACGCGGCCAGGAACGTGCCGAATCGATCCGCAAATATTTAAATAAGCGTATGTTTGATCGTGTCCTGGTTAGCCCACGTCTACGGGCAAAGGAAACCTGTCGGATTGCTGGGTATGGGGATATGGCCATCGTCAATGATAACCTTTGTGAATGGGATTATGGAATTTATGAAGGGAAAAAGACGATTGAAATTCGCCAAGAAATTCCCGATTGGTCGATATGGACTCATCCTATTCCCGATGGGGAATCGATCCACCAGGTGGCAGCTCGAGCACGCGCGATAATCAAAATTGCCCAGGAAACAGGGGGTTCCATCGCCCTATTTTCGCATGGGCATTTTCTGCGAATTTTTGTTGCCACCTGGCTTGGCTTGCCACCAGAAATCGGCAAACACTTTGTCCTAAGTACTGGCTCAGTGAGTGTTTTGGGCTTCGAAAGAGAAGAACATGTCGTTGTGAGCTGGAATCGCGCTTTAGAGAACGAATAAAAGCCATTATTTGATTCATGAATCAAATGAATCGTAGCGAAAGAAAAATCGTACTTTTTCTGAATATCACTTGAATATCTCTTGGATAACTCCTAGCGAACTTTTCAAAAATCCAACAAACCTCGGACTCGAAGATTTTCTTCGAGTCCTTACGATCGATCGACCTATTGAAACAACCGCCTAACTGAGATTGGTGAATTTCCGCAATAACCATTCGAGCGAAAACATACCGATCACAATAAGTAACACCCACCACTCATTCCAAAGAAGGATCTCTTTACGTTGATGGTAAGGGGTCTTTTTAATTTGCAAATCATTGACTAGAGTATGAAGATTTTCTTCCCGGTAGAACTTACCTCCCGATTGGTCGGCAAGGAAACGTAACATGGTCTCATTCATACTATTCGGCGCGAGTTCATGGTCGGAAGGAAGTTCCACACGGTAATCAAGATTTGTCGACTCAGAGCCGGTATCGATTTTAAGTAGAAATCGGCCTGCGTGGTCATTGGTCAGCGTCGCCACGTACTCCCCCGGTTGATTGGGAACCGCTTCAAATCGGATACTCTGATAGCGACTTTGTCCAGGAGGGGCATCCAGTTGTTCGAGGCGAGCAACAAAAGAGGGAGTGGTCAAGGGGCGAAACTCGTTATTAAATAGTCGAGCATAAACCTGGGTTGGTTTGCCCAGAATCGCTTCGCCTTGGGCTAGAGAAATTTGTGATGTTCGCCCCCCAATGGCATGAGCCAAGCCAAATTGATAGATCACCTGCCCCCAATAGCGCCCAAAATAACGGTTGCCGACATTATAGCGCCAGCGCCAAGTTTCATCACTGGCCATGAAAAGCACCGAGCCTTTACCGTAATACTGCATGGCGATCAACGGCATGAGTTTGTCCTCTTTCTCTAGCTTTTCGCTGGGATGATCGAGTAGAGAGACCGCACCGGGACGAAGCTTGGTAACCGGATAGTGCCAATACCAACCGGGTAACCCGCGCCAGATTTCCTGATTCTCCGCTTCGGTATCCCCAAGAGACATCAGACCGCTGCGCACGCCAAACGGAGTTAGAACCGGATAAAAAACTTTGGGCCGAGCATTATCGTCGATCGGATAACTGACCGCTTTGAATTCCACGGGAAGAATCTCGGCTAGGGTAGTCTCTAGATAACTCGCGGGAGCATATTGCCGGCCAGAAATCATCACTAGCCCACCCCCTTCGGCAACGAACTCCCGGATCCAATCCCGCTGTTCGGACGTAAAAAACGACGCTTTGACATCGCCAATCACTAACAGATCGTAACTAAACAGTTCTTTACGAGTTGTCGGAAATTGCGGGATGAATGGGGGACCAGATTGCATGACACGCAGATCCCCATCGACCAGATAAAACGAAGGCTCTACACGGCGATCGCGCAAAAAATTCTGCTGGATAAACTTAAATTCCCATCGGGGGAGATTTTCTATATAAAGCAATCGGACTTTGCGATCGACCACACGAACCATTTTCGTCCAGTGGTCATTCAAAACTTGTTCCCCTTGCACCAATCGGATATTCGCCGTCAATTCCTGCTTGCCAAGTACTTCACTATCTATCTTACTGGGTACAAAAGTTACACTATCGTGAATATCATCCCCTTCC
>JAKBAI010000265.1 GCA_021809185.1 Planctomycetota bacterium | reverse complement strand
GAGCAATCACGCCAAGATTGCTTTTATCGTGTTTTTCGGCGTATCCCTAATAACAGTGCTGTCATACCGCTCGGTTCTGATTGCTTCGGGAAAGTTGCGCCGAAATTCGATCCGAAAAAGAAAAAATTCATCATGGTGGGAACGCTGGAACCGCGAAAAAATATCGAAGCTGCTCTCGATGCTTTTACGGAAATTTTGCCCGATCACCCCGAGGTAGAATTTCAACTGATTGGCCGATTTTGCCAACTCAGTACGGAAACCAAGTCTCGATTGGATTCGTTGGTGAAAAACTGCTCTCAATTTACTTGGGACGACCACCCCGATGATCAAATGTTATATCAGTCCATGCTTTCCGCCCGCGCGATGATCTATCCCAGCTGGTGCGAAGGGTTTGGATTGCCACCCATGGAGAGTTTAGCCCTTGGCATTCCTGTTATTGTTGGTGAACATATTCCTAGCATTCAGATGATCGATTCGTTTGGTCAGATTCGTGTAAAAACCCCTGATCCTCATTCCATTAAACAGGCGATGTTGCAAATGTTGGATGATGATTTTGCCAAGAATAAGACGATGGAAATTAAAAAACTTAAACTCCCTCTTTGGCAAGATGTACCGCGAAAACTGCTCGATTGGATTCAACAATGCCAGTTGAAAGTTCGAGACTTTTCTCGGATCGCTGCTTAAATTGCTCACTAAGTTACTACCTAAATTTCTGACTAAAATGCCACCTAAATAACGAATCATCTGCAGAAAAATATACCAGACAAAGGGATTTTAGCTGCTACGCATTAATTTTGATAAACCCAATTCTTGATTCAATCCTAGAGAATTCAAGAAATGATTGCGATTAGCAAAAAATGAATTGTTCTCTCATTTCAAATATTCGAATCAAAGAATTAAAACAATCATTACTAGATTGTAATCTGATCTTTGATTCGTCGATTCAAAATAATCATCTGACATTCGATTTTTGGGTAATTTTTATATGTCAGCTTCTGAAAATCTACTAAAATAGGAATAACATTATGCTGAGAACTAGTTTCGTTAGCGCGCCGTCGAAAGCTATAAAATATTGTAAACTTTTTTCTTTATTATCAAGTATTGAATGATATGAAGGTCACCGCCCAAAATCCGGATCAAAATCTGGATCAAATAAGTGGCATCCTATTGGAAAGCAGAATGGATATCAAGATTATGCAGAAAAGCACAAAAAGATACTGGATGAGCAGTTCTATGAAAAAAATCATTTCGGTTTTAACGGTTGTTCTTTTATTCTCCAATGTTCTTTTATTCTCCAATATACTTGCGAATGATAGCCTCAAGATCAAAGAAATTCAAAATAAAGGAGAAAATCAGAATAAATCTGAACCGTCAGGAAAGAATTCTACTCCTCAAAAAAAGGTCATCGAACCAGATGTAACCCGGCAAGCTGTCGAAAAACTATTTCTGGATATTATCTGCGACCAATTGGAAAATGGGATGAAGATCTACCTCAAGCCGATTCCCAATGCCACCACCGTAACCACCATGATCGCCTATCGAGTTGGATCTGCCGATGAAAAAAAGAACGAAACCGGACTATCCCATTATCTGGAACATTTGATGTTCAAAGGGACCGATCGTTATCTGCCAGGGGATATTGATCGATTGACACAAGAAAATGGCGGCCAGAATAATGCCTTTACCACCGAGGATATGACGGTATTCCATTTCGATTTTGCCGCAGATTGTTGGGAAATCGCTCTAAAAATCGAAGCGGATCGGATGCAGAATCTGCGGATCGACGATCAGCACGAATTCGAACAGGAAAAAGGAGCAGTAATTTCAGAACTCAAGGGGGGGGAAGATGAACCATGGGATCTGGAATTGCAGAAAATTCGACCCGCATTGTTTGGCGAAAATTCACCCTATTCCCATCCGATCATTGGCAAAATGGAAGATGTTAAAAATGCAACTGCAAAATCGATTCTAGAACACTATCACAAATGGTATCATCCCAACAATGCATCGCTATTGATCGTTGGTGGCTTTGATCCGGTGATAGCCAAGAAAAAGATTCGAGATTATTTTGCCAAAATTCCAGCCCAAAAATTACCGGACCGATTCCCTGTCCCTAAAGCACCAAATCGAGACCACTCTATTCACTTGCATCTAAATTCAAAATTCGATTCTCCGCGGTTACTGTTCGGATTCAATACCGTTTCGGCAAACCATGACGATGTCTACGCTCTCAATGTCTTAGCCGATATTTTAGCTGGGGGTAAAACATCTCGACTCTATCAAAAATTAGTGATTAAAGATCGTTGCTGTGCATCGGTTTCCGCGAATCATAACCCCGGTTATTATCCAGGCTGGTTTTCGATTCAAGCCGAATTGAATGACGAAGACTTGGAAAAGGTCGAAAAAATGATCATGCATGAACTTCGCCAGATCGCTACTCATGGAGTTAAAGATGCGGAATTAGAAACCGTGAGAAAACGCTTTATTTCCCATACCCTTTTTGAGAATGAAGGGGTTCATGCCCTCGCCAATACCCTTATCCAAAATCTGGTTCTAAGTCCAATAAGCCGAGTAGAAACAGAATTGAAAAACACGCTTCAAATATCTGCCGCCGATTTGCAACGAGTTGCCGAAAAATATTTCTTTGATCATCCTGGCGTAATCGTTTGGTCCAAAAAACCAGACGAAGAGAGTGAAGAAACAAATAAATCTGATTCCCTTTTGGAAGTAAGTCCTAACCTAAAGGTTTTGTCGAATCGTCAAATGAACAAGAAGAAAGTCGTTCGCGCAAGCCAATCCCCGAACTGCAAGAACCAGATAAGTGTATCGGGGATAGAGCCACGTCAAAGAAGAACATACAACAAAGGTTATGCAGCTCGTGTTGGCTTTCAGAAAAGCGATGGTGCTACGGGAAGCCTCAAAGGTTCCAGCAATCGGGGAGGAGAGCTTCCCGTCGATGCATTATTAAGCAAACAGCAGCGTGTGGTTCTACCCAACGGTCTTACTCTACTCTTCTTGGAAAATCATCGATTACCTATCGTTTCGGTCCTACTCCATTTGAACGATGTGTACTATTATGAACCGATCGATCAGTGCGGCCTTGCGGTGTTATTGAGTCAATTATTAGGAGAAGGAACAACAGATTTGTCTGCAGAGCAGATAACAAAAAATGTAGAGAAATGGGGAGCCATCATGAATTTTAGCGAGCAGGGAGGTTCGTTGAAAATGCTTGCCCCGGATACCTTTCATGCTTTGGATCTTTTTCTTGATTGTATCATCAAACCGAGTTTTGCCGAAGAGCGAATCCAGATCTTTCGAGAACATCTTCTTGCTACTTTAGATGAAGAGGAAAGCAAGGCGAAAAATCGTGCGGAAAATCGATTCCGAGAACTCATTTATGGCGACCATCCGTTAGGGCGACCCGAAATCGGTAAACGCTCGGCGATCGAAAAAATTGCCCGGACCGATTTACAGAAATTTCATGCCTCTGTAGCTCGACCCAATAATTGTGTAATTGCTATTGTTGGCGATTTCGATAGTAAAGTTATGGCAGATTGGATCCAGAAGAAAACAAAATCATGGCCAAAAAGTCCCCCGCCCTTCCAGATCAAACGAAAACCCTTGAAACCTGTTGAATCAAAAGAAGAAATAATAACGGATAAAAATTCATCTCAGCTATATTTGTTTATCGGCCATTTGGGAATTAGCCGGGATAATCCCGATTATTATGCTTTGCTGGTGTTCGATTATTTATTTGGAATTGGCCCAGGCTTAACGAATCGACTTTCAGCACGGTTACGCGACCGTGAAGGTTTGGCCTATGATGTCACTGCTTCGATAACGGCAACCGCGGGCAAAGATATCGGGGTTTGGCTCGCGGAAATTGGAACATTTCCCGCAAGTTATCGTACAATTAAACGCGAAATTCTCGAAGAGATCCATCGTCTACAAAAAGAATTACCATCGGAAAACGAAGTCGAGGGGGTAAAGAAATACTTGGTGGCAGCGCTGGCATTTCGATTTGATACCAATGGAGAGATTGCTCGGCAGCTAATCCTAATTGATCGCTATAATCTAGGTAAAGATTATTTTGCAATGTTTCGCAAGGCAATCAACAAGGTAACACCGCTACAAGTTCAGCAAATGGCTCGAAAATATCTGTTGACTAAACAATTGATTATTGTCGCCGCTGGCCCAATCGATGAAAATGGCGATGTCTTGGACAAGCAAAAGAAAAAAGCAAAACCGTCCCCCAAAAAGAAAAAGAATTGATAAGGAATCGCAAGCCTATCATGTTAAGGCAACTTTAGAGCGACAATCCAAAAATATGTCAATGATATTCAGAGAGATAGGCAATCGATTTTGTCCACAAAATCGATTGCCTATAAAGGCCGATCGATTACCTCTTGCGAATACTCCTTGATCCAGATCATAACAGAATATTTTTCTCCATGGCATTTTGGCTTATTTAGACTTTAGGCCGTTGCGGAGTGCTGGAATTGGTTCACAGCGAATTTCGGTTTTCACCGAGCGCGCGATAAAACAAGATTCGTGAGCTAGGTGGTGCATATCTAACACTTGGTTGTGTTCTGGGATCCGATCACCGCTAAAAATAACAACAGGGCGTAAAGTAACGATCGTAATTGCGAGCTGTCCCTCGAGATCCTTTTCAATGATTCCTTCCGCTTTATCCTGATACTGATCGATCTTAAAACCGACTTTGGCGGCAATCGAAAGGAACCAGAGCATGTGACAGCTCGATAGACTGGCAACAAACGCTTCTTCAGGATCGATTCCAGCGGGATCGGAAAGGGGAATTGGTACCACAAATGGAGAGGCAGAGGCCGGGATAATCAGCCCACCATCAAATTTCCACTCATGTCTTCGACTATACCGGTTATCCGTGAATACTGCACCAGACCGAGTCCATGATATGGTTACAAGATGTTTGTTCACAAAAAAGTCCTTACTATGTATTTTGACAGAGTAATCATGAGATTTAATTGTATTGTAATGCGTTTAAAGAGTTGTATCAACAGCTGTTCAATTGAATTAATGGAACAAATCCAAGAACAATCAAGAATTTTGTAAAGTTTTATTCAATCTAACCTTTAAAAGGAACTCCCTTTTAAGGAAATCCCTTCCTATCGAATTCAAGCAAACGTATTCTGTGAAAACAGTACTCTGTTTAGAAGAGATATTCGTTGCAATCTGGTTGTTGACAAATCTTTAAATCCTCCTGTAAAAAATGATGGATAATAGCCAAAGAAAGAAATGAAAGAGAGTTAGAAGCTTGTTGAAAGTCAATTTTCTTTGTTACGATCATTATTTCAACGAACCTTCCCAAACTTTTTTGATATTGTACAATGAGAAGAATAGATGAGGGAAATAGACGACAATTAAGGAAAATCAACCTCCAAAATAAGACTTTGAATAGAAGTTTCGGAATAACAATTGAAAAGACCGGTTAATTCATGCTTGCGAAATTAAATACCTTTGCCATAGTTGGAATCGATGGGGTACTGGTAGAAGCGGAAGTAGATACCGCTTACAGTGCTTTGCCGAAAACATCGATTGTCGGTTTACCTGAAATGGCGGTACGCGAAAGTGTGCCACGAATAGAGAGAGCACTCAGAAATCTGAATTTTCAGAATCATTTTGGGCGAACGGTAATTAACCTAGCTCCAGGCGATTTACGCAAAGATGCCACCGCATTTGATCTGCCAATCGCTATCGGGATGCTGGTTTCGACGCAACAATTCGCAGCGGAAAAAATCAAGGATTGGGCTATTGTTGGTGAATTGTCGCTGGATGGAACGGTGCGTCCCGTCAAAGGGGCATTGGCTATGGCCATGGCCGCTCGGAACTTGAAAATACCGAAATTGATGTTACCAGTAGCGAACGCTCGCGAGGCAGCGGTTGTTCCCGAAGTTGCCGTATATGGGGTGGAGAGCCTTGGCGAAGCGGTGAGCTTGTTGATAGGGGAATATTCTGGGGAGCCTACCGTTGTTCATCCCGAAGAGTTGAGCGCTAAACTGAATAGTTACGATATCGATTTTGCTGATGTTCGCGGCCAAGAATCTGCTAAGCGTGCCTTGGTTATTGTGGCAGCAGGGGGTCATAATCTGTTGCTTATTGGTAGCCCTGGCTCTGGAAAAACGATGTTGAGCCGAAGATTGGCTACGATTTTACCACCGTTAACTTTAGCCGAAAGCCTTGAAACAACTCGGATTTATAGCACCACGGGTCGTTTGCCCGAAGGGGAATCGTTGCTAGCTACTAGGCCGTTCCGATCCCCCCATCATACAATCAGCGAAGATC